>JBGSWA010000115.1:0-33176 GCA_041752645.1 Gillisia sp.
CCGCACCGATGGGCAGTTCGCTTTTGATATAACAATCAAAACCTGCCAGGCATGCTCCTCTTTTTTGAAGTTCGCTTACCACTCCCAGAATATAATTTTCCCAGGTGGAACCGCTTTTTTCAACTACCTTTAAATCAAAATTCAGGTGGGTATTGAAAGTTTCGCTATAAATGCTGCAGGAGCCAGGGGTGTTGTTTTTCCTGAGTTCAAAATAGATCTTTTTATCGATCGCAGTTGGCATTACAAAGCCGTGGTTATAATCGGTATGTTCTCCAATCAAATTGATACGGCCGGGAGATTCGACAAAAACACCGGGATGATCTGTTTTAAAAAATTTATCGATGGATATTTTTTGGGTAAAATTTATATTTTGAATTGGCATTGCGTTCTTTTTTTTTATATAAAACTCTCAAAGGTAATAAACGTATCTAATACATTAATTTTTTATTACAAAAAAAAGTCGTTTTTTTGTAGAGACATTAAAAATTAATAACTATGGAATCCGAAATAATGGATTATTACGTACAAGATAAGATTTATGTTGCTACTGATTGTATCATTTTCGGGTTTTACGAGGGAAAACTGAAACTTTTGATCTTTAAAAGGCGGGTGGAGCCCTTAAAGGGGGAATGGTCCTTAATTGGAAGTTTTGTGAAGCTTGATGAGGATGTGGATAAGGCTGCCAAACGGGTTTTGACAGAAATTACCGGGCTGAAGGACGTGTTTATGGAAGAATTGAAATCTTACGGAAAGGCGGACAGGGATCCGGGTTTTCGATGTATTTCCATTGGCCAATACGCCCTTATCAGAATTGAAGATTACGATAAAGAACTGGTTGAAAAACACGGTGCAAGCTGGTATGAGTTTGATGAAATTCCCAATCTGGTGCTGGATCACAATCAAATGGTGCAGGATGCCCTGGGGAGATTAAAGCGAAAGGCCCGATACCAGCCAATAGGATTTGAGTTGTTGCCGGAAAAATTCACCATTCCGCAACTGCAGCAGTTGTATGAGGTTATTTATCAAAAGGAACTGGATTCTCGTAATTTTAGAAAGAAGGTGCTCTCCTATAATGTGTTGATCAAATTAGAAGAAAAAGATAAATCTTCCTCTAAACGGGGCGCATTTCTTTACAAATTTGATGATGTCAATTACCAAAAGTTATTGGAATCGGGTTATAATTTCGAGATTTCCTGATATTGATAACGGTATGTTATTTATAAAGAATTTATTTTTATATTATTAAGACAAGTATACACCAAAGCAGAATTATTTGATCCTGAAAAAACCGAAGTCTAACAGGAAATCCAACTTCACCTGGATCATTTCAGGAAAAATCACCATCAGTAAATTATATTAAAGATTTTAGAAATGAAAAACAATCTTCGCCTTTATTTTATGTTCCTCACTGTTTTCTTTGCCCTGGAGAGTTATTCTCAGCAAAAAAGAGATTGGGAAAATCTGGAGGTAGTTTCTATTAACACAGAAGCTCCACGAGCAACTTTTTATACCTATAATTCAGAAGCTGAAGCAAAAGTGAATGATTATGAAAACTCAGCAAACTATCAAAGTTTAAACGGGACCTGGAAATTCCACTTTTCGGAGTCACCGGATAAGCGACCAGAGGATTTTTATAAAACAGATTTCAAGTCTTCTGGATGGGACAATATCGAGGTGCCAGGGGATTGGCAGTTACAGGGTTATGATTTTCCTTTGTATACAAACGCTGAATATCCATTTGCTATAAATCCTCCGTATGTAGATAATTCCTATAATCCTGTCGGTTCTTATAAAAGAAAATTTAACCTACCTGCAGATTGGGATGGAAATGAAGTCTATTTGCACTTTGGAGGCGTAAACAGTGCCTTTTACTTATGGGTTAATGGTGAAAAAGTAGGATATAATGAAGGAGCTAAAACTCCTGCAGAATTCAATATCACTGCCTATTTAAATGAAGGAGAAAATGAAGTTTCTGTAGAGGTTTACCGCTGGACTGATGCCAGTTATCTGCAGGATCAGGATTTCTGGAGGCTCAGCGGGATTGAGCGGGATGTATATTTATTTTCAAAACCAAAAACGAGTATCCGGGATTTTTTCCTAAATGCTTCTCTTGATGAGGAATATCAAAATGGGGTTTTATCCGCTACTATCCTTCTGGAAAATACAGGCAGGATTAAAGGAGATTTTCAGGTGGATTTAAAGATTTGGGATCAAGAGAAAATAGTTTATCACCAAACCAAAGGGATTAATCTGAATAATAAAGAAAAAGATTCCCTCCAGCTTTCGGCTGATATCGAAGGAATTAAACATTGGAATGCAGAACATCCTAATCTCTATACCGCCACTATCACCCTGTCAAATGCGGAAGAGATTTTAATGGCTACAAGTACAAAAATAGGATTCAGAAAAGTTGAAATTAAGGGAGGGAATCTACTGGTCAATGGACAGCCTATTCTTATAAAAGGGGTAAATCGCCACGAACATGATGATCGAAAGGGTCATGTAATCTCGAAAGAATCTATGCTTAAGGATGTTGAACTCTTTAAAAATTACAATATAAACGCTGTAAGGACTTCCCATTATCCCAACGACCCTTACTGGTATGAGTTATGTGATAAATATGGCATCTATGTGGTTGATGAAGCCAACATTGAAAGCCATGGTTTTGGGTATGATGAAGATAAAACCCCTGGAAATAAACCTGAATTTGCCAAAATGCATCATGACAGAATTTATAGGATGGTGGAACGGGACAAAAACCATCCCTCGGTGATTATCTGGTCTATGGGGAATGAGGCCGGGGACGGCATCAACTTTGTACAAAACTACCATTGGATTAAAAACAGGGATTCTTCAAGACCTGTCCAGTATGAACGCGCTGAGCGCGGAGAAAACTTTAAAGAAGTACACACCGATATTATGGCCTGGATGTACGCAAGCTTAGATGCAATTGATAAGCATTATATGGGTAGTTATCCTGAAAGACCATTTATTTGGTGTGAATATGCTCATGCGATGGGAAACAGTACCGGAAATTTTATTGACCTATGGAATTATGTATATGAACATAAGCAACATCAGGGGGGCTTTATCTGGGATTGGGTAGACCAGGGATTAGTAAAAACAGATAGTACTGGAACTGAGTACTGGGCCTATGGAGGAGATTTCGCACCTGAAAGATACCATAACGATGGAAATTTTGTGCTGAACGGATTAGTAAATGCTGACAGGACTCCTCATCCAGCGCTCTTTGAGGTAAAGGATGTATACCAGAATGTGGCTTTTGAGGTGAAGGATACAACCAAAAATGAGTTTAAGGTGATCAATAGGTTTTTCTTTACCAATCTTAAGGAATATGATGTGAGCTATGAAATTCTTAAAAATGGAGCGTCAATTAAAATTGGAAAGCTAGAGGAATTTGATGTGGAAGCCCAGAATTCTGCTGTTTTTCGGATAGAAGATTTGGAAATTCCTTCAGATAATAATGAATATTTTGTCAATTTCTATGTTCACACCAGGACTGAAGAAAATTTAATTCCAAAGGGACACCTTATTGCCAAACAACAGTTTCAGTTAATTTCTAATGAAGAAATACCTTTGCCTGTCCTCACTGCAAAAGTGGATAAATTGAAGGTGAAGAATACATCTGATAAGATTACAGTTTCTAATAAAATGCTTCATGTTGAATTTAATAAAAGTAGCGGTACTTTAAGTTCGTATGCTTTTAATGGAAACGAATTTATTAAGCAAGGGCCAAAAATTAATTTCTGGCGTGCCCCTACAGATAATGATTTTGGGAATCAGCTTCAAAAAAGAGGTAAAATATGGAAACAAGCTTCCGAAAACCAAAAGATTATTTCGGTGGAAGTGCTTAATAAAAGTAAAGAGCGCGTAGAGGTAGAATTGATATATAATATTGCAGCAGTTAATTCTACTTATAAAATAAAATATACTGTGAATGCAGATGGTAGTATACTTGTAGCCAATCATTTTGAATATGGGGGCGAAGAAGATATTGCTGAGATGCCACGTTTTGGGAATAACTTAATATTACCAGATGAGTATGACAATGTGGAATGGTATGGAAAGGGACCTCACGAAAACTATTGGGATCGTAAGGAATCGGCTTTTGTGGGGATTTACAAAGCCGAGGTTAAGGATTTGTACTTTCCTTATGCCAGACCCCAAGAAAATGGAAACAGGACCGGGAACCGGTGGATAAAACTAACCAATGAGAATGGAGTAGGATTAAAATTTCAGGGGATGCCACTTATTTCCTTTAGTGCACACCACAACTATAATTCTGATTTTGATCCCGGGGAAAAAAAACAACAGCGCCATACTATTGATATTAAGCCAAGGGAATTGATAAGTTTGAATATAGATTTTAAACAAACCGGTGTGGGGGGGGATACTAGTTGGGGAGAACGTACCTACGAAAAATATCGTCTTAAACCACAGAGTTATGAGTATAGTTACTTAATGCTGCCAATTATCAGGATTAAATAAACGATTGTTTTAAGGTGTTTAAAAGAAAATTAAATTCTGCAAAACCCTAATTTTAAAATCCCCCGGTTAAAATCAATACACGGCAGATAAAAACAGGGTTGCTAATGTTAAAAAAAGGCTTGGATCATGGTTTATAAAAAGAATATATTCATTTTAGCATTGATAGGATTAAACCTAACCTCTGTCTTTTCACAAAAAAAGGAACTTGTAATAAAGCAGGATGTACCCTTAAATTCTATCCGGCTGAGCGACCCTTCTATTCTGGCAGATAAAGCTACCTCCACTTATTATATGACAGGATCGGGAGGATTGATGTGGAAAAGTAGAGACCTGGATAAATGGACAGGCCCTTTTAATGTAGCCCAGACAGATCCTGATTCGTGGATGGGGGATGATCCCATGATCTGGGCAGCAGAATTGCATTCTTACAAGGGTAAATATTATTATTTCGGCACCTTCACAAACAAAAATATAAAGATCGATACGGTTAAAGGGAATGTAATCGAGCGCCGTGCCAGTCATGTTTTGGTCAGTGAGGTACCCTCCGGACCATATGTGCCAATGGAAGATGAGGTATACTTGCCATCTGACAAACCGACCTTGGATGGTACATTTTGGGTGGACAAAGACGAAAAACCCTATATGATCTATTGTCATGAATGGTTGCAGAACCTGAATGGTACCATGGAAAAGATAGAATTGAAACCTGATTTAAGCGGTTCGATAGGTGTTGGGGAAGTACTTTTCCGAGCAAGTGATTCTCCCTGGAGCAAAGAAAATAACCCAGAGGGGAAGGTGGTGCCAAATAAGGTAACCGATGGTCCCTGGCTATTTCGTACCCAAACAGGAAAATTGGGAATGTTATGGACCAGTTGGATTTTTGACGTTTATACCCAGGGGGTTGCTTACTCTGAAAGCGGTACTTTGGATGGTCCCTGGATACATGAAAAAGAGCCAATTACGCCTCCTAACTACGGACATGCTACCTTATTCAGGACCTTTGATGGCCAGCTGCTGATGTCCTTGCACAGCCATAAAGAGGATGAGAGCGGTCAGTATATCAGAATTCCACAGCTTTTAGAAGTAGACGATTCCGGAGATAAACTTACTATAGGAGAGTTCTATAACTTAACAAATTGACCTTCAGGTTTTTTTTTACCTACAAACCTGGCATCAAAAGTATGGATTGAGTTATGAATAAAAATAGATACAAATAGCACAGGAAAGAAATCATTGTTTGACGAGGAATCTTCTGCTGAAACATTATCGAAAATTAGGGATGCGTTGATTGGAATTAGTAAAACCATTGATCTTTTAGAACCCACCTTAATAAATCCATATAGGCTGAATTTAATCCTTTAATAAAATCGTTCAATTATACTTTAAACTAATATGGAATAGGCTTGTGAAAAATGTGTTGTTGTTTGCAAAATTTTCGAAAGTAAGAGCCAAAGATTGAATGTAAACATGATTTAAAAGACGCAATTTTTTATAGTTTTTTTAAATATCACAATCGTTTTAAATGAACTGCATTAATAGTTTATTAGGGCTTTCCTTACTTTGGGTAAGTGCCTTTTCCTTTGCTCAGGCCCCTACACTTACGGCCAGCGGAAATCAGTTGTACTGCCCTTTGTCGACAATTCCAATCATTACGGCAGTCCATATTGATAATCCATCTTCCTCTCCCATTAATGCTGTATACATACAAATCTCGGAAGGATACGATGTGCAATACGATAGACTCCTACTAACTGGGAATCATCCTAACATTCTTTCAAACTGGGACCTGAACTCCGGAAAACTGAAATTGACCAAAAGCCCTGAGGCTCCCATAAATGAGCTGATTAATGCCATCCACAATGTCAATTTTCAAAGCAATAACAGTACAATAACAGGGGAAAGAGTTTTTTCAATCACCACCGGGCAGGCTAATTACCTTTCCTCCACAGGACATTATTATGAGTATGTGGCAAATTTGGGAATTTCCTGGAGGGATGCAAGGATAGCAGCGGAGCAGCGCACCTATTATGGTTTGCAAGGGTATCTGGCTACTCTTTCTTCCTTCGAGGAGGCGCAGCTATGCGGGGAACAGGCAGATGGTGCGGGCTGGATTGGCGGAACAGATGAAACTACAGAAGGTATTTGGAAGTGGGTTGCCGGCCCGGAAGGGCTCAGTGGCGGGGTGGTGTTTTGGAATGGTGGCGCATCCGGATTTACGACGAATTTTGCTAATTGGAATAACAACCAGCCGGATAATGCACATGGCGGTGTCGGTGAGGATTATGTACATATTACAGATCCCTCTGTAGGTATTAGAGGTGCATGGAACGATTTGAGGGTTGACGGAGATCCGCAGGAGGTATGGGAATACCATCCCAAAGGCTATATTGTGGAATATGGAGGGATGCCTGGAGACCCGGAAATCAATATTTCAGCTACTACACGCATTTATTTACCAACTATTACTGAAACCACTAACACCTACAGATGCGGACCAGGTGAGGTATTGGTTAGTGCAAAAGCAACTGCGGGAACAATCTATTGGTTTGCGGATGCCTCTGGGGGTTCCCCCGTGAGCCAGGGAAATCAATACAAGCCCATAGTAACTTCTGGAACAGATTTTTATGTTTCGGCCGGATCTCCGGGGTGTTATGAGGGGCCCCGGGAAAGAATTACAGTTACTTATTACGATCCAATCACTGTAAATGAGGAGGTTACTCTGCGGAGATGCGCTGCTGCTGATTCTCCAAACCCTTTTCCTGTCTTTAATTTGAAAGAAGCTATACCGCTTATAAGTGCTGACCCTACCTATCATTTTGATTTTTATGCTACCCTGGCAGATGCCCAATCAGAGACCGCGGAGTTAGAATCTGCAACGATCAGCAATGCCGCCACTAACAATGCTTTTGCAAGGGTAAGCAACCAAAGCCCCTGCTATGAAATTGTGAGGATACATCTTGAGGTCTCCGCGTCTTCCCTTCCCGAAGGATTTTTACATATTCTAAGGGTTTGTGATGATGATGGAAATCCTGATGGCAAACATCTCTTTGATCTAAATGAGGCCAGAACAGCTTTACTCGGGGCCTTACCTGCAGCCCAAAATTTCTCACTTACTTTGTATAATTCTGCCTCTGATGCCCTGCTTAGTTTAAACCCTATCCCCGTAGAAGAAAATTTCTTCAATGAAACCCCAGGGCGTCAGGAAATTTTTGTTAGGATCGAAAGCGAGAATACAAGCGAATGCTATCCTATTGGTCCTTATATAGAACTTTTAGTAAATGAAATACCCGAATTTGATTTGAACAATTTAGGTCAGATTTGTCCCTTAAATCCTTCCTTTGAATTAAAACCATTTAATACCTCCGGAAGTTATGATTATCAGTGGTATGAAGAATCAGGAAACCTGGTGAGCACTGCTCCAAATTTTACTGTTACAATTCCAGGTAAATATTCTGTTTTTGCAACTACCAGGGAAGGTTGCATTTCCGAAACAAAAAGTATCGAAATTATTGATTCCGGACCAGCCAATCTTCAAAGTAATAATATAAATATTACTGCTACAGGAGCTACCTACGAGATAAAAATTCTTGATCAGGAGCTTTTGGGAATAGGAGATTATGAATATGCGCTCGATAATCCTTCAGGGAATTACCAGAATCAGGAAACATTCTATAATGTGCCCTCGGGAATCCATATTCTCTATATCAATGACAAAAATGGCTGCGGCAACACCAGCTTGAAATTATTTCTTTTTGGCATTCCAACATATTTTACTCCAAATGGGGATGGTTATAATGATTACTGGAATATTAAAGGAATAGCAGATCCGCAAAATGCGCTAATATTAATCTATGATCGCTATGGGAAATTTTTAAGTAAACTTGATCCTATCAGTACAGGATGGGATGGAACTTTTAATGGAAAAAATATGCCCGTAGATGATTATTGGTTCCAGGTAAACTTGGAAGACGGTAGTATATTTAAAGGCCATTTCTCACTAATTCGTTCTGAGATGCCTTATTAGCTATAACAACAAATTTAACCGGGCTTCCACCTGACGTCCATAAAATAAATACAATGCTCCAGGCCCTGTATCTGTAGAATAAAAGTGCTTAGTGTTTGAGCCGGTCATATCACACGACATCTGTCCTTTTTTAAAGGCCGGCGTACAAACAATCCTCTCTACAATCTTTTTTTTGCATCCCCCGATCTTGCCCATTCAAAGTCTCGTTTCCAAAAATATTTATGGTTTTTGGGCAAAAATCCCTTGGGACCTCAGGATTTTAAATATCTAAATGGACTCCGTGACAGTATTACTTATCGCGAACCCAGTTGCGACAGCACTAAGTCGCTGTCCTTGCAATTCCAGGGGAGGCCGCTAAGGTTAATTTCCTGTTCCTATTACACTACCCGGGTATTTTCAGGATCCGGATTTTTTTCCATGGATAAGGCTACTCCTTCTTTTTTCCAATTATACAGGTCTTTGGAAGAGTTGAATGGTTCCTTAATTTTATTTGGAATGCTATCCATAATAGGAAGAGAATAAGGGGTCGCCACAACTGATTAATCTGAGGATTAAAGTATTCCAAATTAAATGTAAAAAATAAAATGTATTTTTTACATTTAATTTTGTCAGTTCTTTTTTTCTGTTTAATTTTGCCTTAATAAAAAGTTAAAATCCAATTTTTGGAATACATTTTATCACCTAATGTGCTTGAGCCCGAAACCGATTGAGTTGGGTTATTATTAACAATTTTAATACGATTTTTATGGATAAAATTAAATTTCTTAACACCATGGTATTAATGCGGAAGCATATTTTAATACTTTTCACTTGGCTTATATGTAATGGCATGTATGCTAATGAGGCCGACATCAATGAAGATACCCCCATTCAATTTACTGTAACAGGACAAGTTGTGTCTGAAATTGATAAATTACCTTGGCCCGGTGTGACTGTCCTGGTTAAGGGAACAAGTAATGGGGTGGTGACTGATTTTGACGGAAACTATGAAATTGAAGTTTCCGGTCCAGATGCCATTTTAGTTTTTTCTTATGTGGGATATAAAACCCAGGAAATAACAGTAAATGGTCAGAATATTATTAATGTTAATTTAGTAGAAGACCAGGGATACCTTGATGAGGTTGTGGTGGTTGGTTATGGAAGCCAAAAGAAAGTAACCTTAACAGGTTCTATTTCAGAGGTGAAAGGAGAGGAGCTCGAAAAGAGCCCACAAGCTAACCTTTCAAACACCTTGGCCGGAAGGATTCCTGGGTTGATAGCAAATAATAGAGGAGGGGAACCTGGTTATGATGATTCTAGTATTTCAATCAGAGGATTAGCCACTACAGGTAACAATGATGTTTTGGTTGTTGTAGATGGAGTTCCTGGTCAAGTTGGAGGTTTGGGGAGAATATCTCCAGAGGATATTGAAAGCTTTACAGTTTTAAAAGATGCATCTGCTGCAATTTATGGAAGCCGGGCTGCAAATGGGGTTATTTTGATTACCACCAAAAGGGGTAGAAATAGAGCAACGCCTGAGATTTCATATAAATTCGACCTAGGTCTTTCTTCACCTACTAGATTACCTGAAATGGCCGATGCATCTACTTATGCCCAGATAAGGAATGAAATTGCTTATTATAACAATACTGAAAATGGCCTGAACCAAATTTACAGTGAAGATGAAATTGGACAATTTAGAGATGGATCAGATCCAATAAATTATCCCAATACTAATTGGGCCGAAGAATCATTGCAGGAAGTAGCAGTTCAAACTAAGCATAATCTAAATATTCAGGGTGGTTCTGAAACAGTAAATTATTTTTTCTCTTTAGGAAATACCTCGCAAGAAGGTCTCTATAAAAATGGGGCTACCCAGTTTGACCAATACAATGTCAGATCCAATGTGGATGTGGATTTAAGTGATAGATTTAATGTTGGATTATCATTATCTGGAAGGAAAGAAAGCAGAGAGTATCCAACAGAAGGGGCTGGATTCATTTTTAGGTCTATCTATAGGGCTTACCCTACTGTTCCTTCAGTTTATCCCAATGGTTTGCCTTCAACTGGAATAGAGAATGCCAACCCTTTGGTAATGGCAACAAATATTGGAGGATTAAATGAAAACCCTCGATATGTTTTCAATGGAATTCTGAGAGGAAGTTATAAATTTGGATTTCTTGATGGGTTATCTGTTGATGGGTTCTTTTCTGTAGATGAAGGCTCCAATCGTTCTCGGAATTTTCGTAAACCCTATACTCTTTATAATTATATCAAACAAGATGATATCTATAACCCGGTGGTTGTTGGCGGAGGACCAAATCAACAAGCATCGCTTACTGAAGAGCATTTTAACGAATCTATGGTTGTAAGTAATCTCAAATTGAATTTTAAACGTCGTTTTGGAGATCATGATATCAATGCTTTTATAGGTTATGAGCAAAGTAAAAATAAATCTCATACCCTTGGAGCTTCACGTGTTCACTTTCCTACCACAGAAACACCTGAATTATCCCAAGGTGGTGCGGCCGCTTCTGATTATGATAATTATGGGAGTAGTTATAATTTTACAAGACAAAGTTATCTTGGTCGGATAGCATATAATTATCAGGAAAAATATTTATTGGAAGTACAGATGAGAGTAGATGGTTCCTCTATTTTTCCCAAAGGAAATCGTTATGGAGTTTTTCCATCCGCATCTGCAGGTTACAGAATTACGGAAGAAGACTGGTTTGATGTAACTTTCTTTGACGACCTAAAGCTAAGGGCATCTTATGGTAAATTAGGAAACGATAATGTAGGACAGTTTCAATATTTTGATAATTATTCATTTAACAATCGATATGTTATTGGGGATGAAGTTACCACTGGTATTGATCTTACTCGCCTTTCAAATCCAAATATTACATGGGAACAAGCTATTAAAACAGATATAGGAATCAATGCCCGATGGTTGGGACATTTTAACACTGAATTAATTTATTTTAATCAGAATAGAACCGATATCCTTATTAACAGAAATGCCTCTGTACCAGGTACTACAGGTATAGTCAACCCGTACGATGCTCAGACTTTAGTGCCATCCGAAAATATAGGAGAAGTTAAGAGTAATGGAATTGAAGCTGTCCTAGGATATGATTATACTGGAAATATAAATTTCGGTGTTTCCGGGAACTTTACATATGCTAAAAATGAGATTGTATTCATAGATGAAGCTGCAGGAGTTCTTGATTACCAAAGTGAAACAGGAAGGTCCCTCAATACATATTTACTTTATAATACAACTGGAATTTTTAGAACCGAACAGGATTTAGAAAATTACCCCCACGTACCAGGTGCGATGCTAGGGGATTTAATCTACGAAGATTATAATAACGATGGGGAGATCACTGCTGATGATCAATACAGGACACAGTACGGGAATATTCCACGGATTACCTTCGGATTAAATCTAAATGTCGGGTGGAAAAACTTTGACATTTCAGCTCTTATTGCCGGGCAGGCACAAGTAAGTCAATATGTTCTTCCTGAATCTGGTACTGTTGGAAATTATTATAGCAGTTGGGCAGATAATCGCTGGAGCCCTGCCAATCCAGAGGGAACTTTTCCAAGAGTCAGTGAAAGGTCATCGTCCGCGGTTAGCGGAGGATTGTTTCGTAATAATTTCTGGCTTAATGATGCATCCTTTGTCAGGCTTAAAAATATTCAAATTGGTTATTCCCTGCCTTCTGACTTGTTGGAAAGGTTTTCCATTGGAAGTGCCAGAATATATGCCAGTGCTTTTAATTTACTGACCATCACAGGAGTAAAAGATTATGATCCTGAAGGAACAAGTGAAAGTGGGCAGTTTTACCCACAACAGAAAATCTTAAACATAGGCCTTAACATTCAATTTTAAATCTAAAAATTATGAAAAATATCTCAATCATAAAATCAATATTATACTTGCTTATAGTAAGTACTGCATTTGTTGGATGTGAAAAAGACTTTTTGGAAATTGTCCCTACAGATCGTGTCTCAGACCAAGCAATTTTATCAGATTCCACATTGTTTGAGGCATATGTAATCAATAGGTATTTGGGGGTTAGATTAACCAATAAGGAAGGAGATGCATATCAACCCGGTTTTGGAAGGGGATTTGAATATGCCTTGTGGAGTTCGCTAACAGATGAATCTATTTATAATAATGATGACAACACTTGGTTCATTCAGCAGGGGCAATTGTCCCCTGAGAATACAGGAATAGCAGGAACTCTCTGGTCAAGAAGCTATAGAAGTATTAGGGAATGTAATTATGCCTTGGATAAGATTGACCAGGTAGAAATGAGCAATACAAAAAAAGAACGCCTAATAGCAGAACTTAAATTTATTAGAGCTTTCAGATACCATGATCTTATAAGAAACTATGGAAGTATTGTTCTTATGGGAGACCGCGTATCTCAGTTAGGGGATGATTTCTCAGATCCTGAATTGTTTAAAAAAAGCTCGATTCAGGAAGGAATAGAATATGCAGTGAATGAATTAAATGATGCAGTTTCCGGCTTGCCTTTACAAAATGATGGAAATTGGCAAGAGGGGAGAGCAACAGGAGGAGCAGCACTTGCGCTTAAGTCAAGATTGCTTTTGTATGGAGCTAGTCCACTTTATACCGATGGAAATTCAGATTCACAAAAATGGATAGCTGCAGCCTCTGCAGCTAGAGAAGTTATTGATTTAGGAATTTACAGGCTTTATCAAGAGGGTTATGGGGCGTTGTTTCTAACCCCAGAGAGCAATTCAGAATATATTTTTGCTAGGTACTATAACATTGATGCAAGACATACAGCCTTGGAAATTGCAAATGGTCCCAACGGGTATGATGCCTGGGGAGGTAATGTTCCGCTTCAGAACTTAGTAGATGATTATGAAATGAGTGATGGTTCTATGTTTAGTTGGGATAACGAGGAACATGCAGAAGCACCATATGAAAACAGAGATCCTCGTTTTTACGAATCAATTTTGTTTAATGGCGCACCATATAGGGGAAGGGAAGTGGAGACTTTTCTGCCTGGTGGATTGGATAGCCAGCAAGGGCCTTCCAACTGGAATTCCAGCAAAACCGGATACTATCTTAGAAAATTTATCAATGAAGATCTTCCTATCCAAAATCCTTGGGAAGTTGCAGGAACTCAAAACTGGATCTATTTTAGATATGCTGAAATATTGCTAAATTATGCAGAGGCGCAAAATGAAGCGGTTGGGCCAGACGCTTCGGTATATGAGGCTATAAATGGAATTAGGGGAAGAAATGGAGTTGAGATGCCTTCGCTACCACAAGGCTTATCTCAAGATGAAATGAGAAGTCGAATTCATCATGAGAGAAGAATTGAATTAGCTTTTGAAGAACATAGATTCTATGATGTAAGAAGATGGAAGGTAGCAATGGAAACTGAAAATATGCCAGCTCAGGGAATTACCATAACAAAGGCCCCCAATGGAAACCTATCTTACGAAATTATAACGGCTATTCAGGGACGAAGTTTTGAGGAGAAACATTATTGGTTGCCAATTCCTAGGGCTGAAATCCTATCTTCTGATAATCAACTGGAACAAACCCCAGGGTATTAAATTCAGAAAAGCTATGGAGAAATATTAAATATTTCTCCATAGCTTTTTTTGTTTAGCATTAAGTATGATATTGATTAAATGTATGCAGTTAAAAAGCTAATATGAAATACAACAATATATACATTGAATTATTAGTTTTTATTGTTTTTTTTACATCTTGCAATAATGATCTAAATGAAAATAGTACTTCCATAGATGAAAATAAAAAAGAAATTAAGATTGTAACATTAAAAATTGATGAAACAAAAATTTATCAAACCATCGAACATTTTGGGGCATCTGATGCCTGGTCTTCTCAGTTCGTTGGAAATTGGCCTGTAGAAAAAAAGGAAGCAATAGCTGATTTATTATTTAGCCAGGATTTTGATGAAGCAGGAAATCCTAAAGGAATTGGCCTCTCCCTTTGGCGATTTAACGTGGGTGCTGGTAGCGCGGAGCAAGGCCCTGAAAGTGGTATTTCCGATGAGTGGAGGAGAGCAGAATCTTTTTTGCAGGACAATGGAGAATACAATTGGGGGAAACAACAGGGGCAGGTTTGGTTTGCAAAGGCAGCAAAGGCAAGAGGAGTAAATAATCTACTCCTTTTTCTTAACAGTCCTCCTGTTAATCTCACCAAAAATGGAAAAGCATTTGCCGATGTTGGAGGACAATCTAATTTGGAAGCTGAGAATTATAATGAATTTGCGGATTTTTTGGCTACGATAATTGATGGTTTGCAGAAAAAAGGCTTGCCCGTGGATTATATTAGTCCTGTTAATGAACCCCAATGGGATTGGGCAGATGGAGGGCAAGAAGGAACTCCTTATTTTAATAATGAAATTGCTGAAATTGTTCGAGTATTGAACCAAGAATTAGAACATCGGAAATTATCTACAATAATTGATGTAGCCGAGGCTGGACAAATCAATTATTTATACGAAAATGGCAATAAACAAGGGAAGTCTAACCAGATACAGGAATTTTTTATAGAAGGATCTACCAATTATATTGGAAATCTCTCACATGTAGGAAAGTCTATTTCAGGACATAGTTATTTCACCACTTCCCCTTTTTCCAATTCCATTGAAAAGAGGGAATTACTAGCCTCGGCAATTGAGGGGGCACCTGAATTAAAATTCTGGATGTCCGAATATTGTATATTGGGAGATAATTATGGAGAGATTGACGGAAACGGGAAGGATTTTGGTATTGATCCTGCTTTATATATTGCAAGAGTTATTCATAGTGATCTTGCAGTGGCACAAACCTCTGCATGGCATTGGTGGTTAGCCGTTTCTCCTTATGACTATAAAGACGGGTTAATTTATATTGATTATCAAAAGGATGACGGGGATTATCATGAAAGTAAAATGCTTTGGGCACTTGGAAATTATAGTCGGTTTATAAGGCCAGGATTTCAAAGAATAAGTGTGGAAAATTCCGACAACAATTCAATTGATAAAAATTTCTTGTTTTCAGGTTTTATGGATCCAGTTACCAGTGAAAAGGTATTTGTAATTGTCAATTCTGGAATTAAAAAAATAAATCTTCAATTAGAATTTCAAAAGGATCAACCAGGTACTCTGATATCTTACACGACATCTTCAGAAAAAGACATGGAATTTCAGAAAGTTGCAAAAAATGGACTAATTGAAATTCCACCCCGCTCAATTATGACTATAACAACTCAAAATCCTTAAAATTATGAAAACAAGACTTACTCTTAACAGTATATTGTTTCTGTTTATTTTATTAGCTCAGCCTCTTAAAGTTGAGGCCCAGCAGGCAGGAAAGGAACTTTTCAATGATGATTGGGTTTATCATAAAGGGGATATGAGTTTGGAGGCGGCAATGGAGGAGGAGGCAGGCTGGAAACAGGTGAGTGTGCCTCACGATTGGAGTATTGAGGAGTCATTTAGTGGCCAGTGGGCGAGTGGTACTGGGTTTCTTCCCGGGGGCATCGGATGGTATAAAAAAACGTTTAAATTAAGTGATTATAGTGAGAGTAAAAGATATGCCATTTACTTTGATGGAATCTATAAAAACAGCGAGGTCTGGATTAATGGACAATTCCTCGGAAAGAGACCCAACGGATTTATTCCTTTTCAATACGATCTGAGCTCTCATCTAAAGGCAGATAGTAACACAATAATTGTAAGGGTAGATCACTCTGATTATGCCGATTCCAGATATTATACCGGATCGGGAATTTACAGGAATGTTTATATGATTAGCCTTCAAGAACATCATTTTTCTCAATGGGGCGTATTTTTTCAGACTCCTGAAGTCTCAAAAGAACATGCCACGGCTAAGGTTCAAATAGGGTTTGAAAATCATGAAGGAAGAAGCAGGCTTATCCAAATCCGAGCAACCTTGAAAGAGAAGGGGGGAACTGTTGTTTCAACTATCGATACCACCCTGCAAAGCCAAACAGGAAATGATAATAATACAGAACTGAATTTGCAGATCAATCATCCCGAGTTATGGTCACCAGCTTCCCCCTATCTTTATGATTTAGTGGTGAGTTTAAGAGTGGATGGAAAAGAATTGGATGTGTGGGAGGAAAAAGTTGGAATTAGGGATTTTAAGTTTGATGCCAATAAAGGGTTTTCGTTAAATGATGAAAATATGCTACTTAAGGGAGTTTGTATTCATCATGATGCAGGAGCTTTAGGTGCTGCTGTTCATAAGGAAGTTTGGGAAGAACGATTGAAAACCCTAAAAGAATTGGGTGCTAATGCAATTAGAATGAGCCATTATCCGCATCAGGACTATCTATACGATTTATGCGATGAATTGGGTTTTTTGGTACAGGATGAGGCTTTCGACGAATGGGAGGTTGGGAAAAACAAATGGATCCAGGGTTGGAATGTAGGCACTCCGGGAAATGACGGTTACCATGTGGCTTTTGAGCAATGGGGTCAAAAAGATTTACAGGATATGATTCGCAGAAACCGCAATCGCCCCTCTATCATAATGTGGAGTATTGGCAATGAGATTGATTACCCTAATGATCCTTACAGTCATCCTATTCTGGATGAAGGCAAAAATCCCCAAATTTATGGGAAAGGTTATATGCAAGAAAATGCTCCTGCCTCCAGATTGGGAGAATTGGCTGCTGAATTGGTGAATGCAGCTAAAATTTATGATACCACGAGACCTATTACTGCGGCATTGGCGGGGGTGACCATGTCTAATCATACAAATTATCCATCAGTTTTGGATGTTGTGGGTTATAACTACCAGGAGTATCGTTATAAAGAAGATCATGAGAAATATCCTGAAAGGGTAATTTATGGAAGTGAAAACGGAGATGCATTAGAGGCCTGGTGGGCTGTTGTTAATAATGAATATATTTCCTCGCAGTTCCTTTGGACAGCCTTTGACTTCATAGGAGAGGCCCGAGAGTGGCCGGTAAGGAGCAGTGGTGCCGGAATTATTGATCTGGCGGGAAAACCTAAACCTGATTTCTATTTCAGGAAAAGCCTTTGGAATGATACTCCTATGGCCTACCTGGGTATAGCCAAAACTGAAGAAGATGTGCTTAGGAGAAATCATATTGAATCCGCCTGGATTGGAAATGAGGGGGAGGTAAAATGGGTGACCTGCTATACCAATACCGAGGAAGTTGAACTTTTATTAAACGGGAAGTCCCTGGGAAGGCAACAAGCAGTATATCAAAAGAATAAAATGATTTCCTGGGAAGTACCCTATAGCAATGGATTACTCATAGTGAAGGGATATAATAAAGGAACGGAAGTAGTCGCGTATTCCCTGCAGACCCCTGGTGAGCATATGGAGTTAGTGGTAGAGACAAATATGGCATCTTTTGGATCGAAAAAGAACCAAATAATTTTCCTTGACATCCTCCTTGCCGATTCCAATGGAAATAGAATAATAAACAATGACCAGGAGGTGAGTGTCCAAATCAAGGGTCCTGCAAAGTTGATGGGACTTGAAAATGGAGATTTGTCAAGCCATGAAGATTATCAGGCAAATAGGAGAAGGACCTATAAAGGGAAGCTTAGAGGTTACATTCAAACAAATGGGCAAGATGGTAATATTGAAGTCGAGGTGAGCACCTCGGGTTTACCCAGTAAAGAAATTTTAGTATTGTATAAGAAAAATGAATAGTCCTTATGATACATTCCAAGATGAAATTTTGATGTGTGTGTGGTGCTTGAAAACAAGAGTAAAGGTGGTTAAAGATAGTAACCATTCTTATGGAGATTCTAGAAAGTTACAATATTAAGTATTTAATATCGCAGCGATATGATATTTAAATAGGGGTAATAACACTTTTTGGAACCTTGTAAAAGAAACGATTCTAAACCTCCAATTCCAGGAAGGCGATAAGGTAAAACTGGAGGTGTGTAATTTCTACAATAAACCAAAATTGTGTTTTACATTTAATTAAATTGTTGAAGAGATTTTATTTAAATCGAAACCGATGGAAATATTTGATAAACAGATTTAATTTAACCGTCCATAAAAAATTCTGGGATTTAAATTCAGGTTTTTCGAGGTCATTTATATGGCAATAATGTATAAAAAAATATTCTTAACATTTTTAGGAACACTTTATTTTACTTTAGCCTTGGCTCAATCAGAGAAGCCTCAGTCAGCAAGGGAGGAATCACAAGTACGTTGGTATTTTATTGAGACATTAACAAAGATTGCAGATCCGGTTTTGTATTCCTTAAGCCAAAATAAATTAAAAGAGAGGATGCCGGTGGAGACTGCTCCACAATCATATGGGGATAGGAAAAATGTTTCCCATCTGGAGGCCTTTGGGAGAACCCTTTCGGGGATAGCTCCTTGGTTGGAACTAGGCCCGGATGCAACAGAGGAGGGAAAGCTAAGGGAAAAATATATTCTACTCAGCTTAGAGGCTATAGAAAATGCCACTAATCCTGAGTCACCGGATTATCTGAATTTTCACGATGGGGATCAGGCCCTGGTGGATGCGGCCTTTTTTGCGCAAGGTCTGTTAAGAGCTCCTGATCAACTCTGGGGGAGACTGGACAAGGAAACAAAATTAAATGTCATCAACGCATTAAAACAAACCAGGGGCTTGTCCCCTGTATACAGTAACTGGCTTTTATTCACTGGAACGGTCGAGGCAGCACTGCTCAAGTTTGAGGGAGAAGCAGATATGGTGAGAATTGAATATGCCTTAAATAAACACGAGGAGTGGTATCTGGGGGGTGGAGTTTATGGAGATGGTCCGGAATTTCACTGGGATTATTACAATAGCTATGTAATTCAACCAATGATGTTAGATATAATTCAGGTTTTAAAGGAAAATAAGGAAACACTCAGAAACTGGAGGTACAGGTCATTTCTTGAGAATCCGGTCTATTTGGAAAGAGCCCAAAAATATGCGGTCATTCAGGAGCGATTAATTTCACCTGAAGGAACCTACCCCCCAATTGGCAGGTCTTTGGCTTATAGGTTTGGTGCTTTCCAATTGCTATCCCAAATAGCATTGTTTGAAAAACTTCCTTCTGAGGTAACCCCTGCGCAGGTAAGATCTGCATTTTATAAGGTAATTCAAAAACACATGGAGGCCAAAGATATGTTTGATGAATATGGATGGTTGACATTAGGATTTTATGGTCATCAACCAGAAATAGCGGAAGGCTATATCTCCACCGGAAGTTTATATTTATGTACCGAAATATTTCTGGTTTTGGGATTAGGTCCTGAAACAACTTTCTGGTCAGCTCCTGCTCAGGACTGGTCTCAGAAAAAGATATGGAGTCAGAATTAGTGGAACGAATTTCATTAATTAAATCCTGTGGGTATTTATAATCTATAAAGGCGAAGTTTAATAATGCTGCATTTTGTTTTAACAGTTCAAATAGATGGTACGGCTGATCTTTAAGTAGTATTTAAAGGCCTTATAAATGTCTTGAGCTGGGAGTGAAGGTTGTTACCCCGTGCGGAAGGACTTTCCCACGACCCTTATCAAGCTGCTCCTTTGCCAACAGCGCTTTGTGTTTTATTGTTGGATTGTCTTTGGCAAAAGCCTTATATGAAGGGTGTTTATCCGTAACTAGAGTGGTGTTTTCAGATAATTTTCCTTCAAATATTTTTGCAATTTATTCTTTGATAAAGCTTTGATGAAATTTAAGAAGAATTGATAAACCTTTCCAAAAAGCAATCTAATACCAAAATTTCACTTCTATTGATAAACAGTTAAATGTTTATTACAGGCCAGAGTACCAACGGCTGATGGAGATATTAATGGAGCTAATGAAGATACCGGGAATATGATGTTATATAGTATACATGCGCTAATTGTTCAGGGAATGAACGCAGATGGCTTGTCAAGCAGTTATTAATCAATTGCTAAAATTTTTTAAGTTGTTGGGGCTGTTAAATTGTATAAATAATAAATATAAAATGGACACCTTTAAATAATATGTGTATATTGTACGTTTATTATTATTTAATTTGTTTTTATTGATGTGCTCGTTAAAATTTTAACCCCAAACGATTAAAATTAATGTTTAAAAGTTGTCCGCCTCTGATTTTTATTTGGATTTTAGGAACCATATTATTTTTCACCGGTTGCATTTCCTCAAAAGTTGAAGAAACTGTTGTTGGATCCGGGTGGGCTAATAATTCTGTCAATACGGTGATCTTCCGGCAAAATGCTGTCACCACCTATCAGGATCAACAGTTTACCGCCTATTATGACGAAAAAGGCAACCTCACCCTGGGCAAACGTACTCTTAAATCCGATCAATGGGAGATTTATAAAACCCAATATAAGGGAAATACAAAAGACGCCCACAATGCTATAAGTATTGCCGTTGATGGTAGCGGATTTCTGCACGTGAGCTGGGACCACCACGACACCCAACTGCGTTATGCAGTTGGTGAACATCCTTTGTCTTTAATATTAGGGGATGAACAGGAGATGACAGGCCAGGAGGAAAATAAAGTTTCTTATCCTCAATTTTATAATTTACCCGATGGGGATTTACTTTTTCTATATCGATCCGGACAATCTGGAAGGGGAAGTTTGGTTGCCAATCGATTTAGTGCAGAAAACAGGAAATGGAAACAACTTCATGCAAACTTAATAGATGGGGAAAATAAGCGAAATGCCTATTGGCAGGCCTGTGTGGACAAACAGGGTACGATTCATATTTCCTGGGTTTGGCGGGAATCCTGGGACGTATCCACAAATCACGATATAGCATACGCCCGTTCTAAGGATGGCGGAATAACCTGGGAGAAATCAACCGGCGAAAAATATTTGCTACCAATAACTGCTGAAACGGCTGAGAATTCCTGGAAGGTTCCCGAGAATAGCAGTTTGATTAATCAGACCTCAATGACAACGGATCACAAGGGTAATCCATACATTGCCAGTTACTGGAATGAGAAGGGATTAACCCAGTTTCAGATAGTTTACCTTCAGGATGGGGCATGGAAAAAAGAAAATACTGGCTTTAGAAAATCCTCCTTCAATCTAGGGGGTGGCGGCACAAAAAGCATCCCTATTTCCCGTCCAGAGATATTAGTGAGTTCAGGAAATAATTTAACGCTAGTCTATTTGTTATTCAGGGATGAAGAAAGGGGAAATAAGATTTCTGTAGCTTACAAAAATTTAGCGCAGGAGACTTCCTGGAAAATTATGGACCTCACGGAGTTTTCTGTCGGGCAGTGGGAACCAAATTATGATAAGGAATTATTTAAACAGCAGCATCAACTCCACATTTTTGTTCAGGAAGTGACACAAATCGATGGGGAAGGGGTTGCAGAGAAAACCTCAACCCCGGTTAAGATTTTAGAATTAAACAGATTGCCCAATAAATGAAATGAACTATATGAGAAGAAAAAGATTATCCCAAAGCTTGCTCTCAGGATTAACAGCAAATGTTCGATTATCGCTGTTAGTGCTGATTTCGATATTGTTTACATCCTGCGCAAGTCAAAAAGAAATTTCCAAAAACAAAATCGATTCTATTCTGGTTTTAGCGGCGGAACAGTATAAATACTTGAAAGAGTTGTTACCTGAGAATAAATTTCCGAAAACCTATTATGCAGTTGATGACAGGTTGGAAACAAGCGGTTCCGGATGGTGGGTAAGCGGTTTTTATCCCGGGACACTTCTTTATTTATATGAAGGTTTAAAGGATCCTGAACTAAAAAATGAGGCAGACAGGATTCTTGAGGATTTAAAAAAAGAGCAGTATAACAAATCCACCCATGACCTTGGCTTTATGATGTATTGTAGTTTTGGAAATGCCAATAGGTTAAATCCGCGTGCATCGTACCAGGAAATATTGATGAACAGTGCAAAATCTCTGTCTACCAGGTTCAATAAAAACGTAGGTGCAATCCGCTCCTGGGATTCTTCAGATGATAGTTTTTTGGTAATTATTGATAATATGATGAACCTGGAGCTGCTTTTTTGGGCATCAGAGCATAGTGGAGATAACAGCTATAGGGATATTGCTATAACACATGCAAATACAACAATGGAACATCATTTCAGGGAAGATAACAGCTCGTATCACGTGGTCAATTATAATGCAAACACGGGAGAGGTAAAGCAAAAGCGCACTGCACAGGGAGCTGCAGATGAATCCGCATGGGCAAGGGGGCAGGCCTGGGGATTATATGGTTACACCGTGATGTATCGGGAAACCAGGGATAAGAAATACCTGGATCAGGCTGTAAAAATTGCAGCACTTATGTTAAACCATCCAAATATGCCAGAAGATAAAGTCCCTTACTGGGACTATAATGCCGATAATATCCCGGACGCATTAAGGGATTCCTCGGCAGGTGCCATTATGGCCGCTGCCCTTCTCGAATTGAGTGATTATGTAGATAAAGGAAAAAGCAAAGAGTACTTTAAAACTGCTGAAACAGCATTGAGCACTCTTATGAGTGATGCATATTTAGCTGAAAAAGGAACCAATGGTGGATTTATCCTAAAACACGGGGTAGGGCACATTCCTGAGAATTCAGAGGTAGATGTTCCCCTTACTTATGGGGACTACTATTTTATTGAAGCATTAATGAGATATAGGAACAGGTAAAAGAATTGCATCGACACAAATAATATAATTCCAAAAATATAAAATCATAGAAATGAGAAAGTTATTAATAATTGCATTGAGTCTTATGAGTACCGGAATGTGTCTGGCTCAGGACACAAAAAATGAATGGGAGAATCCGGCAGTAGTGGACAGGAACAAGGAGGAGGGGCGCAGCTTTTTTATTTTATATCAGGATGAGGCCAGCGCCAAAGAAAACACTCCGGAGAAATCAACGATGTATAAAAGTCTCAATGGGACATGGAAATTCAATATTGTAAAAACGCCTTCAGAAAGACCATTGGATTTCTATAAAAAAGATCTTCAGGACAATAACTGGGATGAAATACCGGTACCTTCCAATTGGGAGTTAGAAGGTCATGATATTCCTATTTATACTAATGTAAGCTATCCCTTTCCAAAAAATCCGCCTTTCATCGATGAAGGGTATAATCCGGTAGGAAGCTACAGAAAGAGCTTTACAGTTCCGGAGGACTGGGATGAAAAAGAGATCATACTCCATTTTGGATCAATATCAGGTTATGCAAGGGTTTTTCTCAATGGGGAAGAAGTTGGAATGACAAAAGCCTCGAAAACTCCTGCTGAATTTAACATCACTTCCTTTCTCGAGAAGGGGGAGAATTTATTGGCTGTACAGGTTTTTAGATGGCATGATGGAAGTTACCTGGAAGATCAGGATTTCTGGAGGTTAAGCGGAATAGAACGTGATGTTTACCTGCAGGCTATGCCTACAACAACCATTTGGGATTTTTTCGTAAAAAGTGGTTTGGACGAGCAATATGAGCATGGATTATTCAATATAGATGTCAATCTACGACAGTTTGAAGGTAAGAAGATAAGAAGGCCAAGGCTTTCTGTCGAATTGTTGGACACTAAAGGAAACACGGTTTTTTCAGAGGAAAAAAGGATTTCAGATGCTAAAAATGTTGTCTTTGAAGGAGTAATTAAAAATGTGGAAAAATGGAGCGGTGAAACGCCCAATTTATACAGCTATATTATAAAACTTTCCGATAATAGGGGGAATGATCTTGCTGTTGTATCGGGTAAAACAGGGTTTAGAAGCGTGGAAATTAAAAATGCCCAGCTTATGGTAAATGGCGTTCCCATTACGGTAAAAGGAGTTAACCTGCATGAACATCACGGTGAAAAAGGCCATGTACCAGATAAGGAAATTACACGGAAGGATCTTGAATTAATGGCACAAAACAACGTTAATGCCATTAGAATGAGCCACTATCCGCACGGTCAATCCATTTACGATCTGGCCGATGAATACGGGTTTTATATAGTGGATGAAGCTAATATTGAAACCCACGCAATGGGAGCCGAATGGCAGGGTAATTTTGATAAATCGATTCACCCTGCATATTTACCTCTCTGGGCACCTGCACACATGGACAGGTTGAAAAGATTGGTTGAATTAAACAAAAACCACTCTTCAATAATTATTTGGTCCCTGGGAAATGAAAGCGGAAACGGTCCGGTTTTCTATGATGGGTATGACTGGATCAAAAAAAGGGACACAACAAGGCCTGTTCAATTCGAGCAGGCAGGTCAAAACAGGAATACGGATATTGTAGCTCCAATGTATCCGGGATTAGACAGTATGAGAAAATATGCTGAGCGGGATGATGTTAAAAGGCCATATATCATGTGTGAATATTCCCACGCTATGGGTAACTCTAGCGGGAACTTTCAGGAATACTGGGATATTATCGATAGCAGCCCGCATATGCAGGGAGGTTTTATCTGGGATTGGGTAGACCAGGGACTTAAAACCGAAACTGAAGATGGAAGAATGTTCTGGGCCTATGGAGGGGACCTTGGAGGCAAAGACCTGCAGAATGATGAGAATTTTAATGCCAACGGGTTAGTCAGTGCAGACAGGACACCTCATCCTGGGTTGATGGAAACAAAAAAAGTGCATCAGAATATTAAATTTGAACTTGCAAGTGAAAAGAGTCTAAAGATCACCAATAAATTTAACTTCACCAATCTCGTTAAGTATAGTTTCAGGTGGGAATTAATTGCCGATGGCACCCTCATGAATATCGGAAATTTTGAGATGTCTGCAGCGCCAGGCAAGGATCAGCAAATCAGTATAGAACTGCCGCAATTGGGAGATGCTGAATACTTCCTAAACGTTTTTGCCTCTACCAAAGAAGCGACAGATTTGATTCCTGCAGGACACGAGATTGCACGTGAGCAGTTTAAAATTGGAAGTAACAGCTATTTTAGTAAAAACGGTTCTGCAACAGTGGAAAGCCTGGAACACTCAGTTAAAAATGGGGTGCTCAGCTTTAGTGCAGCAGGGGTAACTGGCGAAATTAATCTTGAAACGGGAAAGCTTCAAAAATATAATTTTAAGGACGCTGATTCCCAGGTGATTTCACAATTCCCGGAACCTTACTTCTGGCGGGCCCCTACCGATAACGACTTTGGAAACAGAATGCAGGAAAATCTAGTTGTCTGGAAAGCAGCGAATAAAAGCCCGGAGGTAATAAATGTCGATATAGCCAAAAAAACTGATAAAGGACTTCCTGTTACAGTCACGTACCAATTGGCAGAGGTTGAGGTGCCTTATTCCGTAACTTACCTGCTTCAAAATAATGGAAGCATTCAGATTACAGCAAATATCGATATGAAAGCAAAAGATTTACCCGAGCTTCCAAGATTCGGAATGCGATTGGAGCTTCCGGGGAACTATGATAACCTGCAATATTATGGGCGAGGACCCTGGGAAAATTATTCGGATAGAAACTCTTCTGCTTTTTTAGGAACATATCAAGATAAAGTGGCCAACCAATTTACATGGGAATATATTCGTCCGCAGGAGTCGGGTTATAAAACGGATGTACGCTGGATTACCTTAAAGGACAACCAGGGCAGGGGTCTTAGGATTGAAGGAGAACAACCTTTGGGATTCAGTGCTTTAAATATTTCCACAGAGGAGCTCGATCCCGGGAAATGGAAATCACAAAAACATCCCACAGATTTAACCGTGGAGGACAAAGTATTTCTACACCTGGATCTAAAACAACGTGGCCTTGGAGGTATTAACAGTTGGGGCACCCTTCCTCTTGATAAATACAGGTTGTTGGATGACCAATACAGCTATAGTTATACCCTTTCCCTGATAAAATAAAGGTCAAACAAAAGTCAAAAAAATGAAAAATATATATTTAAATTTTCTGTTCTTTTTACTATCAATTTCGCTCCTGGCACAGGAAAATCTAATCACCAATATTAGCGGAAGAAATACGGTGTCCTTAAATGGTACCTGGCACTATATTGTAGATCCATATGAGACAGGTTTCTTTGACTATCGCTATAAGGAAAGAAATGAAAAGGATGGGGAGGCTTACTGGAATAAGCCTGTAATTAAAAATAAATCGGACAGAATAGAGCATGGGTACAAAGATCCTTACGCCATCGAGGTGCCTGGAGACTGGAATTCCCAGGATGCTATTTTTAAATATTATGAAGGCAGCGTTTGGTATCAGCGGGATTTTGATATGAGCAAAATAAAGAAAGGGGAAAGAGTCTTTCTTTATTTTGGCGCCGTTAATTATGAGGCCCATGTTTATTTAAATGGGAAGAAATTAGGTACTCATAAGGGCGGGTTTACCCCTTTCAATTTTGAAATTCCTACAGATGTTTTAAAAGAAAAAGACAATTTTCTTGTTGTTAAAGTAGACAATAAAAGGCATCCTGATGAAATTCCAACTGTCAATACCGATTGGTGGAATTATGGGGGAATTACCAGGGATGTCCAATTGCTCATCATGCCAGAAAATTTCATTCAGCATTATTCCCTTCAATTAAACCAGGATCAGGATATTAAGGCAGCGAAAAAGAATCGAAAATTCAACCTCACCGGAAGTATTAAATTGAATAAAGAGGTAAGTGACTCTGAGATAACCCTTGAAATTCCTGAATTAAAATTCAAGAAGAAATTCCCAGTTACAGGAGAAATATTGGATTTTGATTTTCAAATCAAAAATCTAAACCTGTGGTCTCCGACTGAGCCTAAGCTGTATGATATAAAATACACCTTCAAGGGGGAGGAACTAACCGATAAAATTGGGTTTAGAAAGATCGAAACTTCGGGAAAAAAAATAGTGCTTAACGGGGAACAAATTTTTCTAAGAGGGATAAGTATCCACGAGGAAATTCCTCAGGATCAAAGAAGGGCTCATAGCAAGGAGGATGCTGCCCAATTATTTGGGTGGGTTAAGGATCTCCATGCAAATATGGTTAGGTTGGCTCATTATCCTCATAACGAGCATATGACAAGGATGGCTGATTCCCTGGGGGTAATGGTTTGGTCTGAAATCCCGGTGTACTGGACGATAGATTTTGACAATAAGGAAGTGCTGGAAAAAGCAAATATTCAACTGGAGGAAATGATTCGCAGGGACCAGAACAAGGCCTCAGTCATTATTTGGTCCGTAGGTAACGAAACTCCTGTAAGTAGAGTGCGTACGGAATTTATGAAGTCTTTAATTTCAAAGGCGAAGTCATTGGATAATTCCCGCCTTATCTCGGCAGCATTAGAGGTAGGATACAATGAGGGTGTAAATAGAATCGATGATCCCTTAGGGGAATTTACCGATATAGTCTCGGTAAACGAGTACCTGGGCTGGTATGGCGGCTTACCGGATGCCGCTCAAACAGCACAATGGGAGGTTGCATATGATAAACCGCTCTTTATAAGCGAAACCGGCGCCGGGGCAAAGGGAGGTTATCACGCGGATAAGGAAAACAGATGGAGCGAAGAATACCAGGAATGGTTTTATAAGGAACAGGTGGAGATGATGAAACGCATGCCCGAAAACTACAGTGGACTTTCTCCGTGGATCCTGGCCGATTTTAGGTCCCCCAGAAGGAATCACCCGGAATATCAGGAGGGCTGGAACAGAAAAGGCTTAATTGATAATGAAGGTAGAAAAAAGAAGGCTTTCCATGTTCTTAAGGAATATTACAAAGAACTTGAAAACCAGGGAGGAAAGTAATTGACAATTACTGCCCAACCAGGCAGAGATATAGGCCCAGGATTTAATTCTTTGGAAGGAAGTGTCTAAAAAATATATAAGCTCATGATAAAACAGATAAACCTATTAATTTTTGTATTGATCTTCTCCCTGAGCAATTGTGAGGCACAAGAGCCACACCATGCGATGCCAGCTTCTGTTGGCCCACCGGAAGGCTTCAGTTTGGTCTGGGCAGACGAATTTGATATTGATGGGAAGCCTGACCCTGAAAACTGGTCCTATGAAAAAGGCTTTAAACGCAACGATGAATTGCAATGGTACCAATCCCAAAATGCCAATATAAAAGATGGAATTCTTGTAATTGAAGGTATAAGGGAGCAGGTAAAAAATGACCATTATGATCCTCAAAGCAGGGATTGGAGGAAAAACAGGGAATTTGCCGAATATACTTCATCCAGCATTAATACCAGAGATAAAAAACAATTTCTATACGGGATTGTGGAAGTGAGTGCTAAGATAGATACTGCCAGGGGGATGTGGCCGGCAATATGGACACTGGGTGTTTCTAAAGGTTGGCCTGCAAATGGGGAGATCGATCTGATGGAATATTACCTTGTTAATGATCAGCCTACGATCCTGGCTAATGCAGCCTGGAAAAGCCCAAGCGGCAGCGCAGCCTGGGATGGAGCGCAAGTGCCTTTTACAGACTTCCTTGAAAAGGATCCTGACTGGCACAGTAAATTCCATCTCTGGAAGATGGACTGGAGCGAAGACTACATAAAATTGTATCTGGATGGAGAATTGCTAAATGAGGTAGATCTGAGCAAGACCACCAATCCCGATGGATTCAACCCTTTTCAACAGCCCCACTATCTCCTGCTCAATCTGGCAATTGGATCCAACGGAGGGGATCCAACCTCCACGGAATTCCCAAGAAAATATGAGGTTGATTATGTGCGTATTTATCAAAGAAAATAACTTTTAGCCCCTATTGCAGATGAAAAAAAAACTAAAAATTATTTTATCGGCTGCCTTTGTTCTGGCGGCTGTTTCCTGTAATTCCAAGGTCAAGACAGAAGTGGAGGAGAATTGGCAGACACTGTTCAATGGTAAAAACCTCGAGAATTGGATCGTTAAAATCCATCACCATCAAGCGGGGGATAATTACGCCAATACCTTTAGGGTAAAAGACGGTGCTATACAGGTGAATTATGATGGCTATGACAAATTTGATGAGCGTTACGGACATTTGTTCTACAAAGAGCCTTTTTCCTCATATCACCTTAAATTTGAGTATAGGTTTACGGATCAATGGCTTGAGGATGCCCCCGGTTATACCTTCAGAAACAGCGGAGTCATGTTCCATTCCCAGGATCCAAATACCATCTTAAAAGAACAGGATTGGCCAATTTCTGTGGAATACCAAATGCTGGCAGATGCAGGGGATGGGAAACCCAGGCCTACAGGGAATATGTGTTCCCCAGGTACTGAGGTGTTTTATGAGGGGAAAATGGATTCAAGGCATTGTATCAATTCTTCCTCCGAAACCTATAACTGGGACCAGTGGATAAAAGCTGAATTGATTGTTTATAGGGATTCCTTAATCATACATAAGGTCAATGGAGTGAAAGTGCTGGAATACACCAAGCCCCAGATAGGAGGTGGCGTGGTGAATGGGTATGATCCCGCAATTAAAATGGATGGCAAGGCCTTGACCGATGGTTATATTGGCTTGCAAGCAGAAGGTCAGGGTGTGGAGTTTAAGAAGATTATAATCAGGAAACTCAAATAGGAGTAAAAAGGCATGAAGGGAATTTCTGGCAGCGAAAAAATTACTATTGTAAAACCGGTTCGGTAGATCCAAATGCTATTAATCTGGAATTTTTTGCAGGGAGGAACAGAATTCCTTCACATCTATTTTTGAGGTACAATTAATTGAGAATTTAAATAAGCGCGGGTTTGCAAATAAACTTTTTCCTTGCCCATCCGAAGCAGATTGATAAGGGTTGGTCAGCACTATCTAAAAATTAAAATATGAAAAGTAAAAATGCACTCATTTTATTGGCAGTTTTAACTCTTATTTCCTGCAGGGAGATTTCAAGCAAGCAGGCAGAGGAAGAAAACCTGACAGAGGAGGCCTCCCCCGCAGAGCTACCTGAAACCTATGCGGAAATTTCCATAAAAGAAGGAGGTCAGTGGATTGAAAGAAAATACGTGGGTGGTAAATACCAAAATAAACTCAGTGTAGAAATTCCAAAAAATCATACAGATCATTCCAATTTTATTAGATATGAAGGACCTGGGTTGGAAAACAGCAAAATCGGATATAGGTTTATCTCGATTGGAGAAATGCAATCGATATTTTTGGAAAAAAAACAGATTCCCTGGTGCTGCCTTTCGTGGGGCAGGAGGATTTAGGCTCTTATCACAATGATTCTCCCTGGGGAATGGATATTTTAAAAGCGGGAAATTCCCTGGGTATTGGAGGTTTTGGAAGATATCTCAACAATAGGGTTGCGCATTTCGAGAATGTGGGCAAAACAATTGTAAGAATCAATAATAAGGAAGAGCAATCCTCGGTTGAGATATCTTACCTGCAGTGGAATACAGGTGATGAATCCATTAACCTTAATGCAAGCTTAACAATTTTTCCCAATGATCGTTTTACCAGGGCAGAACTCACTCCTTCAAAGGATATTGAAGGACTTTGTACAGGAATTGTGAAATTTGAAGGAATTCCTGTTTTTATGGGCGATGATCATTCGGGGAACTGGAATTATATTGCTACCTATGGGAAACAAACCCTCCTTAATGATGAAGATAAATTAGGAATGGCAATATTCTTCAATTCAGGGCAGGTTGAAAAAACTTTTCAGGGAATTGACGATCACCTGGTAGTATTTAAACCTTCTTCAAAGACAATTACCTATTATTTTTTAGGTGCCTGGGAACAGGAACTTAGCGGAATTAAAGATGAGGTTTCGTTCAAAAAATATTTGGAAGAGACCCTTTTGGAACTAAACAAAAGTGGGGAATTGCATACCTAATATAAAAAAGAATTGATTTAATTCATCGGCCATTAACTGATAAACAAATCCACAGTACTTTATGAAACCATTAATTGAAAATACTAAAATTAGGGCATTATTCAGTGCGATACTTTTTATAATCGCTGGAGTAACTTCCTCTGCTCAACACTCATTAGAAGATAACAAAACCTTTGAGCCGGGTGAAATATGGGAGGATACAGATGGGAAACATATTAATGCTCATGGGGGCGGGTTTATGTATGAAGACGGGACCTATTACTGGTATGGGGAACATAAAGGGAGTAACAACTCTGCCCAGGTAGGGGTTCGGGTTTACTCCTCTAAGGATTTATACAGCTGGAGGAATGAAGGGGTGGCCCTGGCAGTGAGTGAAGATGCCGATTCTGAAATTACACGGGGGAGTGTGATTGAGCGGCCAAAGGTGGTTTATAATAAAAAGACAGGGAAGTATGTGATGTGGTTTCACCTGGAATTAAAAGGCCAGGGATACGGGGCGGCAAAAACAGCAGTAGCGATAAGTGAATCCCCTCTTGGACCCTTTAAATATCTTAAATCCTTTAGGCCCAATGCAGGGCATTGGCCTTTAAATTTCAGGGAGGAATGGAAAAAAACGCCTAAGGAAGGGGATCCGGAAAAATGGTGGAGCGAGGAATGGTACAAAGCAGTCAATGAAGGTTTATTTGTCAGAAGGGATTTTGAAAAAGGGCAAATGGCGAGAGATATGACTATTTACGTGGATGATGACGGGACTGCCTATCATATAGCATCCTCCGAAGAGAATCAGACCCTTCATATTTCTGAACTTACCGAAGATTATTTGGCCTTTACCGGGAAATGGGTAAGAATGGAACCGGGAGGACAGAATGAAGCTCCAGCTATTTTTAAAAATGAAGGTTCCTACTATATGATTACCTCAGGTTTGACAGGCTGGGATCCAAATGCAGCACGTTCGTTTAAAGCCAAATCAGTTATGGGGCCTTGGGTTGCTCTTGGTAATCCGGCCAAAGGTGAGGATAGCCAGCTTACTTTTTATTCTCAAAGTACCTTTGTGCTTCCTGTCCATGGGAAAAAAGATGCTTTTATTTTTATGGCTGACCGCTGGAGGCCAAAAGAACCTATAGATGGAAGGTATATTTGGTTGCCTGTTGAAATGGAAAATGGTATGCCTGTTCTGAAATGGAAGGATGAGTGGGATTTATCCGTATTCGAGAGGTAAGAATGACGAAAAGTATTTTTTTGACTTTCAAATATTGGTTATGAAATTTAGGTTTATTTCAGTGTTGTTTTTAACTGCGACACTTTTTTCCTGTGGCACCACCAAGCTAAGTGAGGAGTACTCCTCCTATCTGTTTAGCTACTTTACAGGAAATAGTGAGGGGCAGGAAGCCATCCGCTATGCAATAAGCCCCGATGCATATAATTACTATGCCCTCAACAATAATGAACCTGTTATAAGTTCTGATAAAATAAGTAATACCGGGGGGGTTAGGGATCCCCACCTCTTGAGGGGCAATGACGGAAAAACTTTTTATATGGTTGCCACCGACCTTTTAACCCGGAAAGGCTGGAGTAACCACGCCATGGTACTCCTTAAATCTGAGGATCTTGTAAATTGGACTTCTACAGTGGTCAATATTCCGGAAAACTTTCCTGAATTTTCTGAAGTACATAGAGTGTGGGCACCTCAGGCAATTTATGATGAAGATAAAGGGAAGTACATGATTTATTTCTCCATGCTTGCTCCTGGGGGATATGACATTATTTATTATGCCTATGCGAACGACCAATTTACCGGTCTGGAATCTGCGCCAAAACAATTATTTTTTAGTCCTACAAAGAATGCTTCTATCGATGGTGATATTATTAAAAAGGATGGCAAATATCATTTGTTTTCATTGTTGTCCGGAAAAAAAAGAAGCCAAATTAATGGCTTCTTAGAATTATCGTATTT
>JBGSWA010000116.1:0-7155 GCA_041752645.1 Gillisia sp.
GAACTTTGCCGAAATACGCTCTGTAATAGACACAACAATCAAAAACGGATTAAATGTCTTGGAAGCCTTGGTCCATATAGCTAAATTTGATCTTCAATCTACAGACTGATTAGTTACAATTATTTCTATTGATGAGTCTAATTTTTCAACAAATTCTATTTTTACTGCAACAGGCCATTTTTGAATTAGATAATCAAAAAGTTTGTCTAATTTCTTTTCAGCTGTTTTTGAAATAACAACTTTTCTGCTCAATTATCTGTGTTTTTGCATAAAAGATTCATAATCTGTTACTTCTCCATTTTCTATTTCAAGGGAAGCTTTTTCAATTTCTTTTCGTTGTTGCAAAGATAAATCGTCCCAAAAGTCAGAATTTTTTTCTTTTTTGAAAATCTTTTTAATGGATTCGATTATTCTTGGATTTTCAGTATCCAAAAGCATCTTAACTAATTCTATTTTTTCAGCTTGAATATTCATCGCATTTTCTTTATAACCAAAAATAACTATTTAAGATTGAAATTTTGTTATGAAAATAATATTTTTAATTGAAACCCAACTCATTTATTTGCAATGGTTTGAGAATATAAAATTGGAAGTACCTATTGCCACAAAAATAAAATACTTTTTATTAGAAATTGTTGGCCTGGGATTATATTCGTATTCTACTTAAAATTTATAAAATCCACTTTAGGAAAAATGCATTCAAATACAGGACATTTCCGCAATTCCATCGGAATTGAGTTTTACTGCAATATCATTTGCCAATTGAGCCACATTGCTACAACCTGAACAGGAATAGACTAACGGTAGGTCAGTTTTCTTACGAGCTTCCATTCTTTACACTTTAAATAACTGGTTAAGAGTTTTAAAAAAAAGGTGTTTTGGTAACAGTTTTATCACTCTTTAAAGTATTAATTTCCTCTTTTAATTCATAATGTTGAACCGTCTTAATCATATCTTTTTAATACTCGTTTTGCATTTTCAGGAATATAGGTGCTTTTTATAGTAATCAAGCCTTTCCTTGTTCTGATAATTTTCGATTTGTATTGCATTATGTTTTAATTATTGCCAACAGTTTATTTCAACGATGCCGCTTATATCCTATTGTTATATATCGCTTTTGTGCGCCATGTTATTTTAAATAATTCAAATATACAGATTCAACCAAAACATCCTAAAGGTCTTGTTAAAATTTTTATTTATTCTCAAAATATGGGGTGTAACCTCACCAAGGTTTTTATGTTCTGCAAACCTATCAATTTCTGTTTTTCTGCCCCTACCCGCCCTCGGAATAAAGTAAAAAAAAACCTTCCTCCTCATTCTTTAAATTAGTCTGTCAAGTCATTTTAGAGGAAGATTCCAATCTAATCAAGTAATTAGGAAAAAAAATTGAAATGTAACCTAAAAAATCTTAAATGCCTGATAATTATCATTTTAAATGATTGATAAGTAACCTAAATTAACTATCCACTGGCACCAAATTGAATATTAACCTTAAAACCTTGAAAAATGAAAACTTTAATTTTTGCATTGTTATTTGCCTTAACAGCCATGGGGCAAACAAGACCTGCCCCTTTTTTAGAGCCTTACAAAGAAGGTTCCGTGGTGATGCTTTTTTATACATATGTTCCTGACGGATTGGACAATGCCGTGGATCTTAAATTTCAGGTTGGAGCATTCGACCTGGAAGAAATTAAAGATAGTGAAATGTTTAAGTATTGGAATAAAGAAAAAAGAGGGGCTATTCTTGACCCTACAATTGAATATTTCCTTGACTGGGTAATTACGAATGAATCTGTTTACACAATGTCTGGTCTTGAACGAACTTGCAGTTACATGCCTTTAAGCGAAACCACTGGATTAATATTTCTTAATGACAATGGAGAAGTAGGTGTCAACTTTATTTTAAAAGCTCAGAATGAATTTGGGAATTATATTTTTGGGAAATCAATATACAGTATGGGTATCAAGGATGGGAAAGAGGAAATTATTAATTATGTCTTTTTTGATTAAACATTAAGGCAGTTAACCAGAGACACCGTAGAGATGTGTTAGCCTTGCTTTATAGGCTTCCATTTGATCTGTTTTATCACCACTTAAGATTGTTGGATTTAATCCCGTTAAAGCGGCTCATTTTAACTTTGATTAATTGAATCAACTTGTTGGAACAACAAATGTCAATAATTTTATTAAAATTTCCAATACAGAACCATCGTACCAAGACACTGGTTCGAATCCTGATGCGATCACTTGGTATATCAAAACCCTGTTAATCTATTGATTATCAGGGTTTTTCATTTTTATTGATATTGGTTAAAGTCGCTTGATTTGACCATATTGTACCACAAATCGGTCAACAAAATTTTCCTATAAATTTGTTGACTATTATGGGAATGAGTACCTTTAAAATATAGTTGATTTGACTTTCGTCTTGAACAAAAATGTATCACTTTAAAGACGACAACTATGAAAACTAATCAAACATTTTCAATCCTTTTTTGGATTAACATTTCGCGCGCCAAAGAGGACCAGGCAGAACTCTATGCCAGAATTTCAATAAATGGGAAAAGGGTGAACCTAAGCCTCAAGGAAAAAGTACCCATAAGCCAATGGGATAACAAAAGATTAAAACTCAAGGGACCCTCAGCAAAAGCAAGGCAGATCAATGAATATCTTGAGGCGACCTACAATGAGATTTTCCAAAGTTATATGGATCTCAAATCCTCAGGAGCTCATATCACTGCTCAGGCTGTTAAGGCCAGGTATTTGGGGGAGGATCAAAAATATCCCACGATACGGGAACTTGTAGATTACCACAATGAAAAGACCAGGCATATTCTGCATAAGGATACCCAAAAGCATTACCGGACCAGTCAAAAGTATATCTTGGAATATGTGAAAAAGGAGTATAAAAAAAAGGATTGCTACCTTAAGGGATTTGGATTATGGCTTTATAATAGGTTTCGAAAATTTCCTCAGGTCTTATAAACCAAATCATTACCAGCCTTCCATAGCTAATAATACGATCATGAAACATATTGAGCGGCTTAGGAAAATGGTCACCATGTCCCTTCATATGGAATGGATAGAGCGCGATCCATTTGTGAAATTTAAACCAAAACATATTAAAACCGACAGGGATTTTCTGACTGAAGAAGAATTGCAGAGGATAGTAGCTTTATCCTGCCCGGTGGAGCGCCTTAATCTTGTCAGAGACCTGTTTGTGTTCAGTTGTTATACCGGAATAGCCTACGGGGATCTTATGCTGCTTACAAAGAAAAGCATAATGCCCGGATAGGATGGAAACCTATGGATCGTTATTAAACGAAAAAAGACGTTCAATCAGGTGAGAGTTCCATTGCTTCCAAAAGCCATGGAAATCATCAAAAAATACGAAAACTCCATTAGGGCAGAAATTAACCAGACATTGCTTCCAAAGCTCTCAAACCAGAAAACGAACAGTTATTTAAAAGAAATAGCTTATTTGTGTAAAATTCAAAAGAACCTGACTTTTCATATGGCCAGGCATACTTTTGCAACTACCGTTACCCTCACAAATGGAGTTCCTTTAGAAACAGTTTCAAAATTACTTGGACATTCGAAAATTGCAACCACCCAAATTTATGCTAGGGTCATAGAGAAAAAGGTAAGTGAAGATATGGGAAACCTTATTATCAAACTGAACATTGCCGATGAGCTGGCCAAAAGAAAGAAATAGGGATTATTCTCGTTTATCTTTTTTAAGTCTTTCATCAATAGGTAATTCAATAAATTCAATAATCTCTATTTTCCCAAATTCCTTATATAAAGGATTTAAGATAATATTTGATTCAAAACCAACAATAGTAGATGGCACTCGTAATGCAAAAAAATTTCGTGATTTTGCTGAATTGGTAAAAACCTCTGTTGTTTTTGAAGAATATGGGTATTGATTCCATCTTTCTGGAAGCTCATTTAATTCTTCTATTACAAAGTCATCTGGAAATTGAATTTTGGCAACTAATATTTCTTTAGGTAAATATGCAATGTTTTCGGAGTGAACATAATACTCTAGCAAGGCCAATGAAATATTTTCTGAACAATAAACAGCGCGTGTTCCAACTTCATTCCATCTGCCGCCAACCTTTTCAGCACCTATACCCGAAAGTGTCAAATCTTTGTACTTCACATTGGCAACTCTATAAACAATCATTAGCTATACACATTGTATTGGATTCTAATGATTTCGCCTTCTACCATTTCAAAACCAAAACTACTATCAAGAAGTTCAAACGGAATTCTATTCCCAAGGGGTTTTGATGGAGTCATCAACCATTTCTTAAAGTCTTCTTTAGATTCAAAGACCTCGTAACCCAATCCAAATAATCTCGCCAATTCGTAAATTCGCTCTGAAGTTTCCTTTCCATAAACTGTTTTCTTTTGCATACTACTTATAGATGCCGGCAGAATATGTTCAAACTCTTTCTCAGTAGAACCAGTATAATGTATTAATTGCTTCCAATCTGTCTTTTTCACGCCTTCTCTGATGCGACTTATTAATTCAATTTTATATCCTGGGGCATCTTTTGCATGTAAAACAACCCAAGAGGGTGAGAATTTAGTAGGACTAACTGGATTGCTTCCTTTTCTAGCAACTATGGCTCTTGCTACAGTCTTCTCCTTGTTTGAATCTCCTGATTTTGTCTTTACATTCATAATTGGATTATTACACTTATACCATTGTAAATATACAATAATATTTTTTATTTAATTCTTGAATCGAAAAAAATAAAAATTATACCAATACAGGATTTGGAATTTAATAATGCTTTTGTGGCCACAAAAGCATTTATTTTAAAGCAGATCTGATAGAAATCAACCAATAAAAACGGGTTCTAACCACTAACCTAATTTTTAGATCCCACCCCTCAGCACATTCCCCTTTATCCTGATACTCACCAAAAGAGACGTTCCATATTGCGGGGAAAGCGCTTCGTCAAAAAGGTCTTGGACACAGGAAAAAAAGTTGATCCCCTTCGTTGCGCTAATCCACAAATCCCTAAAAAAGTCGGGAGCGGAACCGCTTCACTTCAGGAATCAATTTTTTTCCTGAGTCCGCCAGATCTGAACTCCTTTCACGCTAAGTACAAACCAGAACCGGTTGGAACTTCACCCTATTTGTTGAATCACCTTCCAGACCCATTCTACCATATACCATTTTTTGAAGAAGCAAAGGTCCGGAATTTAGAAGTTAGCCGGCCTTGTAGCTGACTCAATTTTAATTAGGGGATTTTCATGCGGCCTATCCTAATTCTAAATTCCTGGCTAAAGGCATATGCAGCTAAATTTATAGAAACTGTTCTGCTATTCCTTCAGCCCTTTTATCGTTATCCTCAACCGGTGAGTTTGACAGATATGTAAGGCTAATAGGAGAAATTTTTAATGATCAAGGATTAAATGTGAATAAGGAAATGGACCATGAACCGTGGAAAAAAATATAGACAGGAGGAAATTGAAGGCCATGCAAAGCATTTGGGCTACAATGTTATTACCTATGGAGAGGAAGTGCCTTTTAGTAGAATTATGGTATTAAACCAGGTCCTAGGCAAGGAAAACCCTAGAAACACCTCAATTATTTCCGTATTGGTCGAAATAGATATATTCGGAAATAAGTATGTCTTCAGAATTGATAAACCTAACAAAAATCAAATGAAATTATGGAATAAATAGCAGAATTTAAAGAGAAGGTATCAAAATAGAAATTCTACTTGTCCAAAAGCTCGATTGTAAATGGCAATTATTGATTCTCAATTCTGAAGGAACAAATTACAAATACCTTAAACGGCCTCTTTAATATTCTTTTTGAATCAGCTATATTTGAGAGGAAATAAAGCCACTTGGCCTCTATAAGGGATTTATCAGCAATAGGATATAAACTACGTGTCTGAAATAAACCTGTGAGCAAAAGTTTATAAAAAATAAAATCTAGTATAAAATGAAAAGAATCAATTTCACAATACTTACATTTCTTTTGATATTATTCATTAGTTGCTCAAACTCAGCAGAAGAGTTTTTATTTATGAAGGAGCTAAAAACATCTATTTCTGATAAATACGAAACTGAAAAAGTGGAAATAAAAATTAACAATAAGACGGAACTAAGTGTACTTTTTAAAGACTCGAAATTTGAGAACTACAGTAAAAATAAGAAAGAAAGAATTTCATTTGAAATTGGAAAAATGGCAATGGATTTAAATGAAAACAAGGAAAAGATAAAAACCGGGGTTGTGAAATTCATATCAGAAGAAAATTATGGAATCGTAAAAACAACCGACACCGAATCTTTCAAAATGTATAAGTAGCACAATTCAAAAATAGACCTACATCCAACTTCTAGCTATTTAGCAGAAAAAATCCCTTTTTTACCACCCAGGCAGTGGCGTTTTTTTTGTTAGTTTTTACTTCATTTCACAATTTTTCTACATTATTATATCATGAAAAACTTTGCTTTCCTGCTTCTCTTGAGCATTTTCAGCCTTTCGACAATTTCCTGTACTGAGACAAAAGCCAATGATCCTGCCAAAACCGTAAATTCCGAAAAGGTACTCACTCAAACCCAGAAGCTGGTCGCAACTGCAAAGCTCTGGGGCTTTTTGAAATATTACCATCCGCAGGTTGCAAAAGGCAACAATAACTGGGATGACCAGTTGTTTGGGATCCTGGAAAAAGTGGAAAAAGTCAAAACCTCGCAAGAACTTTCAGCGGTCTTCAGCAATTGGATTGAAAGTCTGGGAGAGATTGAAGCTTGTAACGAATGTTTCCAGGTCATACAGAAAGAAGAGTTTCTCAAAAATTTTGATCTTTCCTGGATAGATAACGGGATCTTCAGTAAAGACCTCAGAGAAAAACTCTCGTATATTAAAAAGAACCGAGTGCAGGAGTATCAGCATTATATCTCTGTAGCTCAATCGGGAAATATATTGGTTCAAAACGAACCGGAATATGAAGATTTTCGATGGGAAGAGAGACAATTGAGGGTGCTTTCCCTGTTCAGGTACTGGAACCAGGTGGAATATTTCTATCCTTACAAATACCAAATGGACCGGGATTGGGATAAAACCTTGGAGATACTTTTGCCAAAATTTCTAAATGCCCAGGATGAACGGGAGTATCATTTGGC
>JBGSWA010000117.1:0-34180 GCA_041752645.1 Gillisia sp.
AGCAAACTGTAAAGGCCCGTGTGAAGCAAGGCAAACCGAAGCAGAATACAACACTAATATTGCAGCGATCAAGGAAATTGTAAAGGGGAATTTTAAGGAGTCACTTCAGCAGTTCAGGGAGCAGATGAAGGGCCATTCGGAACGGCTGCAATTTGAAGAGGCACAGCAAATAAAAAACAAAATTGAGGTGCTTGAAAATTATCAGGCAAAATCAACCGTGGTCAATCCAAAAATAACCGATGTAGACGTGTTCTCAATTGTGAGCGATGAAGGATACGGCTATGTCAATTTTTTGCAAATTTCCCATGGGGCAATCATCCGCTCACATACCATTGAAATGAAAAAGAAATTGGATGAAAGTGATAAGGAACTGCTAGAGTTGGGGATTATAGAAATGAGGCAGCGCTTTAATTCCACCTCAAAGGAAATATATGTGCCATTTGAGGTAGAAGTAGGAGAACATGTTAAAATTACCGTTCCGCAATTAGGCGATAAAAAGAAAATAATCGATTTCTCCATTCGCAACGCCAGGTATTACAGGCAGGAGCAGTTCAAACAAATGAAAATTGTAGATCCCGACCGCCATGTAAACCGAATTATGGCCCAAATGAAACTGGATTTACGTTTAAGTGTAGAACCCCGTCATATAGAATGTTTCGATAATTCCAATATTCAGGGTACACATCCTGTGGCGGCCTGTGTAGTTTTTAAAAATGGGAAACCCAGTAAAAATGATTATCGGAAATTTAACATCAAAACCGTTGAAGGCCCGGATGATTTCGCGTCAATGGAAGAAGTAGTTTTCAGGAGATATAAAAGATTGCTCAATGAAGGTGAAGCTTTACCGCAGTTAATAATTGTCGATGGAGGCAAGGGACAACTTTCTTCCGGGTTAAAAGCCCTGGAAGATTTAGGTTTAAGGGGGAAAATAGCCATTATTGGAATAGCAAAGCGTCTGGAAGAAATTTATTACCCCGGAGATTCTGTCCCGATGTACCTGGACAAAAAATCTGAGACTTTAAAAATTATTCAGCAACTGCGGAATGAAGCGCACAGATTTGGCATTACCTTTCACAGGGATAAGCGCAGTAAAACTGCACTTAATACTGAACTTGACTTGATTCCGGGGGTGGGTGATAAAACCGTAGTTGAATTGTTAACTCATTTTAGGTCCTTAAAAAGGATAAAAGAAGTCGCATTGGATGATTTAACCCAGGTGATTGGTGCGGCCAGAGCGGCAAAAATTTATAATCATTACCATCAGGACTAAATGAAAAAAATCTTTCTTCTCTTTCTCCTCCTTTCGCCTTTCTTTTCCTTTACCCAGGAAAAGAAAGATGTGAAAATAGGCCTGGTTTTAAGCGGCGGGGGTGCCAAGGGTTTGGCTCACATTGGTGTTTTAAAAGTGATTGAAGAAGCGGGAATACAAATTGATTATATTGGCGGGAGCAGCATGGGAGCAATTGTTGGCGCCCTATACGCATCGGGATACTCTGCGACCCAATTGGATTCCATCTTTCATGAGATCAATTTCAATATTTTAATTCAGGATGAAATTCCGCGCAGTGCGAAAACATTTTATGAAAAGGAGGAAACCGAAAAATATGCGCTCACGCTTCCTTTTGACGATTTTAATATTTCCTTTCCCTCGGGTCTGTCCAAGGGGCAGAATATTTATAATTTAATGTCCCGACTCACAATGCACCTGGGTCATGTCCGGGATTTTAGTAAGCTGCCAATCCCCTTTTTTTGTATCGCTTCCAATATTGAAACAGGAGAACAGGTTATCTTGGAAGGTGGGTCCCTTGCAAAAGCAGTCTCAGCAAGCGGCGCTATCCCTTCGGTATTTAGTCCGGTAAAAATTGATGGCAAGTTGCTTACAGATGGAGGAGTGACCAATAATTATCCCGTGACCGAACTTCGTCAGCGGGGAGCCGATATAATAATAGGAGTGGATGTTCAGGATAGCCTAGCGGATCGAAAACAGTTAAAAAGCGTTTTTGATATTTTAACCCAAATAAACAATTTCAGGACAATCAGTCATATGCGGGAAAATATAGAGCTCACCGACCTTTATATAAAACCCGACATCACAAAATTTAACGTGCTTTCCTTTGACAAAGGAGCTAAAATAATTAAGTCTGGCGAGGATGCCGCCCGTAAAAAAATGTTTCATCTTAGGAGTATCGCCTCTCAACAGGGTGCAATTACCCCACGTGCAAATAGTGTGGACAAGGCAGCTAAGATCCATATAAATTCCCTTAGTATTGAAGGTAATAATAGTTATCCAAGGGCTTATATTCTGGGGAAACTGCAGCTTAGATATTATTCTGATTACACACGGGAAGATTTATACAACGGGATTAATAATCTGGCTGCTACAGGCAATTTTGACCGCATAAATTACAATTTGATTCCTAATGACACTTCTTATACCCTTGGATTGCAACTGGAGGAGAGTCCTAATAAAACCTTTTTGCGAATGGCACTGCATTATGATAACCTTTATAAAAGCGGAGCATTAATTAACCTTACCAGGAAAAGCACTTTTTTCACCAATGATGTAGCTTCTGTTGATGTGATTCTGGGAGACAATTTCAGATATAATTTTCAATATTATATAGATAAAGGCTATTACTGGAGTTTTGGTATAAAATCGCGATACAACCTCTTCGAAAGAGGAGTGGCATTTGATTTTGCTCGTGAGAATGCGGATTTGGAGGATATTGGGATCAATAAAATAGAAATAAAACATCAGGATGTTACGAACCAATTGTACGTGGAAACTCTTTTTCAGCAAATTTTCTCGTTTGGACTAGGGCTGGAACATAAATATTTAAAAATTAGTTCTGAAACCCTCTGGGATGAACCTAATAACAATTTTTCATCCGCCATATTTGATAAAAGTAACTATTACAGCAGTTTTGGATACTTAAAACTAGACAGTTTTGATAACAAGTATTTTCCAACAAAAGGAGTTTATTTTGACGGGGATTTTCACCTGTACTTATTTTCCTCAGATTATAATCAAAATTTTTCGGAATTTTCGATAGCCAAGGGAAAATTCGGGTATGCTTTTACCCCGATTAATAAATTTACCACTCGGATCTTTTCTGAAACAGGTTTTAGGATTGGAGAGGATAACACCAATATTCTCGACTTTTTTCTGGGAGGTTACGGCAATAATTTTATAAACAATTTTGTGCCCTTTTATGGATATGATTTTATCAGCATTTCCGGAGATAGTTATATAAAAGCAATAATTGAATTGGATTATGAAATTTTTAGAAAAAACCATATTATAGCCAGCGCCAATTTTGCAAATGTAGAAAATCAACTTTATTCCTCCGGGAATTGGTTTTCTACTCCAGATTATACAGGCTATGCCTTGGGCTATGGTATAGAAACATTAATTGGACCTGTTGAGTTGAAGTATTCATACTCACCCGAGGTAAAAAAGAGCCAGTGGTTCTTTAGTTTGGGATTTTGGTTTTAGCGACCTGAAAGGCAAGGAAAACGAGGAAGAGACTTCGCCAATTTATTCCAACTACCGAAAATGGGAGTATCTAAAGGGGAGTTTTATAAAACAGATATGCCCCTTGCCAAAACAACTTTTAAGAATTGTTGATAAATTTCTGAAATCCTTAATTTTTAAGTGTAATGAACCCTGAGATAACGCGAAGGCTCCAACTAAAAAGTATACGGCCAACCGCCATGCGTTTGTTGATCTACCAATTTCTGGAAATGCAATTGGTAGCCACCAGCCTAACCGATATCGAGCTTGCTTTTGAAAAATCGGAAAGGACTACCTTATACCGTACACTTAAAACCTTTGAAAAAAACGGATTAGTTCACAAAATTGACGATGGTTCCGGGATTGCCAAATTCGCATTGTGTGAAGAGCAATGCAATTGCGAACTGGAAACCGACCTGCACCTGCATTTTCATTGTACAACTTGCAATGAAACCCAATGTTTAACCGAGCAGAAAATCCCACACATTAATTTACCTTCCGGATTTAAAGCGATTGATGCAAATCTCGTGGTGAAAGGAATTTGCAACAAATGTAGCTTGGTATAATGCACTTCTGTTGCATTGATTTTCACCCTAATTTGGTGATAATTATTGCAATAACTCATGAAAAAAAGAAACATCGATTTAAGGGATCTGAGAAAAAGCGGGACTCGTAATAAAAATCATATCCCTCCAATAACAAATTTAAAGTTATACCTCCCTGCCATATTCAGTTTTTTGATGTTGTCAGCTGGCTTGGTGGTGGATAATTTTTTTAGTATTGCTCCTTTTACTGGATTGGTTCGGGTAATCTGGTATGTAATTGCATACATCCCGGTGGGAGCCCCGGTGGTTTTAAAAGGATTGAAAAACATTTGGCAGGCTCAGTTTTTTTACAGAATTCTTCCTTATGTCCATCGCGACCATCGGGGCTTCTGCCATTGGGGAATATCCCGAGGCTGTTGCCGTGATGTTGTTTTATTCCATTGGAGAACTCTTTCAGGATGCCGCTGTAAGCCGGGCAAAAAGCAATATTAAGGCCTTGTTGGATGTACGTCCAAATATAGGTTCGGTATGGCGAAAAAACAACTATAAAACCGTTCATCTAGAAAAGATCGAGGTAGGAGAAAAGATCCAGGTTAAGGTTGGGGAGAAAATTCTGCTTGACGGAAAACTTCTTTCTGAACAGGCCAGATTGAATATCTCGGCGTTAACCGGGGAGAGTAAACTAAAACAAATCACAAAAGGAGAAACCGTGTTAAGCGGTTCGATAAATCAGGAAGCGGTTATAGAAATAGAAACCACTAAAATTTTTAGTGAAAGTTCGGTTTCCAAGATCATAGAATTAGTTCAAAATGCGAGTTCCCGAAAATCCAAAACCGAATTATTTATCCGGAAATTTGCCAAAGTATACACTTCAATGGTCGTTTTTTCGGCTATACCACTCAGCTTTCTTCCTTATTTTTTTGTTGATGATTATGTGTTTGAAACCTGGCTTTACCGCGCGTTAATATTTCTGGTTGTCTCTTGTACGTGCGCCTTGGTAATTTCAATTCCGCTGGGTTATTTTGGCGGGTTAGGTGCCGCTTCAAAAAATGGAACCCTGTTTAAAGGCGCTTCCTATTTGGATGAGATCTCTAAAGTCAATACCCTGGTCATGGATAAAACAGGAACCCTGTCCAAAGTGGTTTTTAGTGTGAGAGAAGTTGTAACTGACCAAATTGATGAAACGGAATTTATGAGGTATTTGGTGTCCCTCGAACAAAAATCTACGCATCCCATCGCAGCGGCGATCATTGAATATGCTTCCATAAACGATATTTTCATGGTTGATAAAACCCTAGAGATTTCGGGAAAGGGATTGGCAGGATTTGTTAAAGGGAGGCGGGTTTTAGTTGGAAATTCCGCATTAATGGATCAGTATGATGTGAAATTACCGGGTGGAATAAGTGCTATTTCAGATTCCATAGTTATAGTTGCAATTGACAATGAGTATAGAGGATATGTGATAATTGCCGATGAATTAAAGGAAAACGCCAAAGAAACTGTTGATCGACTCAAAGCAATTGGAATAACCCAAATTATAATGCTTTCCGGGGATAATGATTCCAATACTCAAAAAGTCGCCCTGGATTTGGGAATAGACAATGCAAAAGGAGACCTGTTGCCTGGAAATAAATTAAAAGAAGTTGAGAAATTAAAAAGGGATCCCGGCAAAAAAGTTGCTTTTGTGGGCGATGGGATTAATGATGCGCCGGTATTGGCCATAAGCGATGTTGGGATCGCGATGGGGGCGATGGGCAGCGATCTCGCAATAGAGACGGCAGATGTTGAATTGCAGTCTGATTAACCTTCAAAAATAATTCAGGGAATTCTTATAGGAAGGTCAACCCGTAAAATTGTGTGGCAAAACATCGCGCTTGCTCTTGGGGTTAAAGCCGCAGTTTTATTTTTAGGTGCCTGGGGCTTTACCTCTTTATGGGGGAGCTGTTTTCGCAGATGTCGGAGTTGCTTTCCTGGCAATTTTAAACGCCATCCGATTGCAGAAAATGAGATGGGATTAAAATTGGTAAAGTGGAACAATTCAGCTTGTATAATATTTAGTTCAATAAAAATTTCGGAACGAATGCTTGCTTACTTTTAATCCTTCTTTAAGAAAGTTTTACATTAAAAAAACGATATTTGTTTTTACCATTTATAAATTTCAGAATAAAACGAAATTTTATTCTGAAATCCTAAAACCGAGATCTCATGCCTTTTTACCACAAATTAGGGAAGATTCCACATAAACGACATACGATCTTCAAAAAACCAGATGGCAGTTTATTCTACGAGCAGCTTTTTGGAACCATAGGTTTTGACGGAATGTATTCAAACCTTTATCACGCACATCGCCCAACACAAGTCAAGGAAATTAAGGGTAGTTATAATGTAAGGCCAAAAATCGCTTCCGAAAACAATATAAAATCTTACCGTTTCCGGGGGTTTGATGTGAAGCCGCAACCGGATTACCTCGAAAGCCGAAAAGTGATCCTTACCAACAGCGATCTTGATATTGCATTGGCGTGCCCGCAGCAATCCACAAAAGATTATTTTTATAAGAATGCCGATTCAGATGAATTGCTGTTTATCCATAAAGGAACCGGAAAGTTGCGGACCCACCTTGGAAATTTGGATTTTAAATACGGGGATTATTTATTGATCCCACGTGGGACAATTTACAAATTGGATTTTGACGATGCCGATAACCGTTTGTTTATTGTCGAGTCCAGAAAACCTATTTACACTCCCAAAAGATACAGAAATTGGTTTGGCCAGTTATTGGAACATTCCCCATTTTGCGAGCGGGATATAAGGAGGCCTTATGAACTGGAAACCAATGATGAAAAAGGCGATTTTCTTATAAAGATCAAGAAAAAAGGGGAAATATTTGATATGATCTATGCCACTCATCCCTTTGATGTTGTTGGATACGATGGGTATAACTATCCTTACGCTTTTTCGATTCACGATTTCGAACCAATTACCGGCAGGATCCATCAACCCCCGCCGGTACATCAAACCTTTGAATCTGAGGCTTTCGTGGTATGCAGTTTTGTTCCCAGAAAATACGATTACCATCCCCAAAGTATTCCTGCGCCCTATAACCATAGCAATATAGACAGCGATGAGGTTTTGTATTATGTTGCTGGGGATTTTATAAGCAGAAATGATGTAGAACAAGGCCAAATCTCCCTACACCCTGCAGGAATCCCGCATGGACCGCACCCGGGAGCTGCAGAACGGAGTATTGGAAAGACAGAAACACAAGAGCTCGCGGTGATGGTAGACACCTTCAAGCCTTTGATGCTAACTTTAGAGGCCATAAATATTGCCGATGAAGCTTATTATAAATCATGGTTGGATCATTAGATTGATTTAAAGATTTAAAACATCAATAAACATAAATTTTTAAAGAAGTGAATTGAATCAATTAACCAAGAGTTAAAATCTACTTTCAATAAAACAAAAAACATAATGAGCACAGATAAATCGTCTTTAAAATTGGAAAAAGTAATCCCGCAGGCAGAGGACTTCTTGCCGCTGTTGGGCACAGATTTCGTGGAACTTTATGTAGGAAATGCCAAACAGGCTGCTTTTTACTATCAGCAAGCCTGGGGTTTTGAACCTGTAGCATATTCCGGTCTGGAAACAGGCAGAAAAGACAGTGTTTCCTATGTGATGCAACAGGATAAGATTCGCCTGGTGTTAACTTCTCCTTTAAATCCCGGTGGCGAGATAAATGCTCATATCAATAAACACGGAGATGGGGTTAAGATAGTGGCACTTTGGGTAGATGATGCAAGAAAAAGCTATATAGAAACCACCAAACGTGGCGCGAAATCCTATGTAGAACCTTATGTTCTGGAAGATGGTAATGGCTCAGTGGTTATCTCGGGAATTCATACCTATGGAGAGACCGTGCATTTGTTTATAGAGCGAAAAGATTATAGGGGCTCGTTTTTGCCGGGATATTTAGGGTATACACCAAAATTTAAGGTTGAGCCCACCGGCCTGAAATTTATTGACCATATGGTTGGAAATGTGGGTTGGAATGAAATGAACAAATGGTGTGAGTTTTATGCAAAGGTGATGGGTTTTGCCCAATTGGTTTCCTTTGACGATAAAGATATTTCCACAGATTTTACCGCCTTGATGAGCAAGGTAATGAGCAATGGAAACGGCAGGATAAAATTCCCAATCAATGAACCTGCAAAAGGAAAAAAGAAGTCCCAAATTGAAGAATATATAGATTTTTATAATGGTGCCGGGGTGCAGCACATTGCCCTTGCCACAGACAATATTATTGAAACCGTAACTAAATTAAAGGATCGAGGGGTAGAATTTTTATATGTTCCTGAGAGTTATTACGATACAGTACTTGAAAGGGTTGGTGATATTGATGAAGAATTGGCTCCACTTAAGGACCTGGGAGTTTTAATTGACAGGGACGACGAAGGCTACTTATTACAAATTTTTACCAAACCTGTTTTGGACCGTCCAACCATGTTCTTTGAGATAATTCAGCGGAAAGGAGCCAAATCTTTTGGGAAAGGCAACTTTAAAGCTCTTTTTGAAGCCATTGAAAGAGAACAGGAAATGCGCGGAACCTTGTAGTTTGTATTAAAAAATCTTTAATTAATTATCAATTATAAACAATCTATAGTATTATTATAGGTTTTGAGTTAAAGTCTTATTATGAGTTGTGAAAGTAAAAAAATAACAGGATTTTTGCATCATATTTTGGAGTGGTTACCAAAGTGTTTTAATTTTTTATAATTTAAGTTTTTAGTTGGTTAATAAATTAAAAACCCCATCATTAATTTGATGGGGTTTTTTGTTTTTATACATTTGGAATAGTAATTGTAATTCTACTAAAAACAATAAAACATTTGAAAGATCAGGTGTCCATTAAATTTTTTACAAATGAAAAATAGAATTACATTTATAATCTTGTTTCTGTTGTTGGCGCCACTCAGTATTTTTTCTCAAAAAGCTTTCCAGGATGGGGAATGGTTAAAATTCCGGGTGTACTATGGAATATTCAATGCGAGTTATGCTACTTTGGAGGTCAATGATGCCAATTTTAATAATAAGGAGGTTTTGCACGTGGTAGGTAAGGGAAAGTCTACAGGATTGTTACATTTGTTCTTTAAAGTAGACGATAATTACGAAACTTATATAGACAAAAATAACGGCCTTCCATATCGTTTCATACGTCAAATCGATGAAGGCGGGCATACCAAGGATCTGCAAATTGATTTTAACCAGGAACTCAATATGGCCTATGTTTTTAACAGAAAGCACAACGAAAACAAAACCTTTACTACCCAGGACAACGTGCATGACATGTTATCCTCTTTTTATCATATCCGCAATTCCTTGAACGGCACAAAATTAGTTGCCGGTCAGGAATTTAATATGAATATGTTTTTTGATAATGAAAACCACAACTTTAAATTAAAGTTTCTGGGAAGAGAGGTTTTAAACACAAAATTTGGTAAAATAGCAACCTTAAAATTCAGACCCTATGTTATGGCAGGAAGAGTCTTTAAAGCAGAGGAAGCCCTTACCCTATGGATAACGGATGATAAAAATAAAATGCCAATCAAGATTAAAGCAGAGCTTGCTGTAGGTGCGCTTAATGCGGATTTGGAAGAATTTAAGGGATTAAAACATCCATTTGAAGTATTAATCAAATAGGTCAATGGAACAAATAAAGCCTGAGATAGCAGAGCGTATCCTGAAATTGGAGGAAAAGTTTAAAAATTCCGGACAGGATATGGGTTCTTATCTGGATGGGCTTTTATATGACAGGTATATTACATATTGGGATTATATCCACCTGGATACTTTATTGAGTTTGCAGGAACCAAAAACTTATTTTCCCGATGAGGAGATATTTATTACTTACCATCAAATTACCGAGTTGTATTTTAAACTCATCCTGCATGAACAGAAGCAGATTATTGCTTCAGAAAAACTTACCGCATCATTTTTTACCGAAAAATTAAAAAGGCTCAACCGCTATCTCAGGATATTGATCAATTCTTTTGATGTAATGATCAAGGGAATGGAACGGGAACAATTTTTAAAATTCAGAATGGCCCTTCTACCTGCCAGCGGATTTCAATCGGCACAGTTCAGGATGATCGAATTAAATTCTACCCCTTTAGAACATTTGATACCGTTTGAACTTAGGAAAAATTTTTCTTCAGAAAACAGCATCGAGGAATTGTATGAAAATTTATATTGGAAAAAGGGGGGGATTGATCTGGCTACAGGTGAAAAAACCCTAACTCTCAAACAATTTGAATTGCGCTATACGCCCAGGTTCTTGCGGATCGCAAATCAGGTGAAAGGGGAAACCCTGTATCACAAATACCTTAAACTTCCCGAAAAAGAAAAAAACGATCAGCTTTTAATAGATGCGTTGCGTACCTTTGACACTAATTTAAATATTAATTGGCTGTTAATGCATATGGGCGCGGCCCACAGGTATTTGAACAAGGATACAAAGGGGCTTGCAGCCACAGGCGGTACAAACTGGAAGGAATTTTTACCCCCCAGTTTTCAAAAAAATAGTTTTTTTCCGAACCTTTGGTCAGAAGAAGAATTCAATAGTTGGGGTAAAGAATGGGTCACCCATTTGTTAAATACAGAAAAATAAATTTGAAATTGAGAAAATTAGGTTTTTTATTATTGTTATCGATGGCCTTTGCAGCCTGTAATGAAAAAATTGAACAGGAGGAATTAACCGAAGCAGAGGTTGTGGAGAAACAACCCATCCTCAAGGAATATGGATTTGTGCTGAATGATTATGAAGTAGTGCGGGACACCATAAGATCCGGTGATATTTTTGGAGGAATCCTGGGTGAACATGGTGTTAGCGGAACAAAGGTTTATGAGATCATGGAACAGGTGCGGGAAACCTTGGATCCAACCAGATTGAAAATCGGAAAGCCTTATGTGATCTTAAAGGCACGGGATTCTGCTAAAACTCCCCAGTTTTTTATTTATGAAAACGATAGAATAGAATACACAGTGGTTAATATTGCCGATAATATTGCCGCCTATAAAGCTCAAAAACCAGTAAGCATTAAAAGGAGGACCGTATCAGGAGTGATCGTGAGTAATCTTTCTGAATCTATGGAAAGTCAAGGCTTAAGCCTGCTTTTATCATACAGGTTAAGCAATATTTACCAGTGGAGCATCGATTTTTGGAAACTTCAAAAAGGCGATCAATTTAAAATGGTATATACCGAGAAATATATTGACGATACTATTTATGCCGGAATTGAAAGTATAGAAGGCGCTGTTTTTGTTCATCAGAAAAAACCTTACTATGCCTTTAATTATATGGTAGATCCGGAAGCGGGTGATCTCAGCTTTTATGATGAAAAAGCCAGGCCCCTGGAGAGTTTCTTTTTAAAAGCTCCTTTAAATTTTAGTCGTATTTCTTCCAGATATTCAGGGAACAGATACCATCCGGTGCAGAAGCGTTGGAAGGCCCATAAAGGAACAGATTATGCAGCGCCCAATGGTACCCCCATCTGGTCAACCGCTAACGGAACTGTAATAGCCTCAGGATATACCGGCGGGAACGGAAATTATGTAAAAGTAAAACACAACGGCACCTATACTACCCAATATCTCCATATGTCGAAAAGAAATGCACGGGTAGGCCAGCGTGTAAAACAGGGAGATGTAATTGGGTATGTCGGAAGTACAGGCCTTGCAACCGGCCCACATGTTTGTTACAGGTTTTGGGTTCACGGAAAACAAGTGGATCCCTTCAAACAAAATCTTCCTGCTGCAGAACCTATTGCCAATAATTTAAAAGAGAATTATTTTGCATCGATAGAACCTGTGAAATTGGAACTGGAAAATATTCCGTTTAAAAAAATATAAATTACGAAGAGCTCTACCGGAAGGTTTTCTATAATGTGGAGCTCTAAAAAATAAAAAAAATAATTTTAGAACTAGGAATTTCAATTTTAGATTTTTGAATCGTGCGATAAAATATCACCTCCCGGAAGCTAAGGGAAGGTCAATAAATAAAAATACATTACAGATGAAAAATATAAATCCTACCAAAACCAAAGCCTGGGAGAAATTAAACCGACATTTCGAGCAAATCAAGGAATTGAAAATGAAACAGCTTTTTGCTGAAAACCCAACTAGAGCAAATGAACTTAGCCTTCACTGGGAGGATTTTTATCTTGATCTGAGCAAAAACAGAATTACTGGAATAACCCAAAAAATTCTTATTGAATTGGCAGAAGAATGCGGGCTTTCAGAGGCAATTCAATCCTACTATAATGGGGAAGCCATAAATCAAACCGAAAACCGGCCTGTGCTTCATACTGCTTTAAGAACATCAGAAGAGGAAGAGGTTCTGGTAGATGGGAAAAACGTCATGCCTGAGGTTTACAAGGCAAAAGAGAAAATCAGGAAGTTTTCGAATTCGGTAATTGAAGGTACAAAATTGGGATATACCGGCCTGCCTTTTACCGATGTGGTAAATATAGGTATTGGAGGTTCAGATCTTGGCCCGGCAATGGTTACCGAAGCATTAAAATTTTACAAATACCATTTGAAGCTACACTATATTTCGAATGTAGACGGAGATCACGCACATGAAATCCTGCAGGACCTAAATCCTGAAACCACTTTGTTCGTAATAGTTTCAAAAACCTTCACCACACAAGAAACCCTTACCAATTCCAATACTGCCAGGGCCTGGTTTAAAAAGAAAGCGCCCCAGGAGGCAGTGTCCAAACATTTTGTGGCGGTTTCCAGCAATATTGCGAATGTTCTGGAATTTGGAATTGACCAGGATAATATTTTTCCTATGTGGGACTGGGTTGGCGGCAGATTTTCCCTTTGGAGCGCGGTTGGGCTATCCATTAGCCTGGCAGTGGGCTACAAGCAATTTGACGAATTATTGGAAGGCGCTCACCAAATGGACCTTCATTTTAAAAATGAAGACTTCAGCAGGAATATTCCGGTACAACTTGCATTATTGAGTATCTGGTACAATAATTTTTTCAAGGCTGAAAGCGAAGCGGTAATCCCTTATACCCAATATTTACAGAAACTGCCTTCTTATTTGCAGCAGGCAATTATGGAAAGCAACGGTAAAAGTGTCGACAGGAACGGGGAACCTGTTTCCTACCAAACTGGAAATATCATCTGGGGAGAACCTGGCACCAATTCTCAACATGCTTTTTTCCAATTGATCCATCAGGGCACTAAATTGATCCCAGCAGATTTTATTGGTTTCAAAGAATCCCTATATGGGGATAAGGATCATCACGATAAATTGATGGCCAATTATTTTGCGCAAACAGAGGCCTTGTTGATGGGGAAAACCTCGGAAGAGGTTCAAAAAGAACTGGAGGATAAAAACCTGTCAAAAGATGAAATAGAAAAACTGAAACCTTTCAAAATCTTCGAAGGGAACAAACCCACTACTTCCATTCTAATTAACAAGCTTACTCCCTCGAGTTTAGGAAAATTGATCGCGATGTACGAGCATAAGATCTTTGTGCAGGGGGTGATTTGGAATATATTCAGCTACGATCAGTGGGGAGTGGAATTAGGAAAACAATTAGCTTCCCAGATCCTTTCCGAGATACATAGTACAGAAATCCGGGAACACGACAATTCCACCAAAAATCTCCTAAACTCTTATTTGAGATAGATATCAACTTTTTGTTAATAAACTAGCAATGCCTTTAATCCTCTAATTTTTAGGGGATTATTTTTTTTTAGTAATTTTGATTGGAAAAAGAAACTTAAAAAAACCAAAATCTTAACATTAGGTTAAAGTTTATTAAGGGTTAATTTGCTTCTTTTGCCGGGAATAATAAAACAAAAAACAAACAATCTAAAGCATGAGAAAATTTTTACTTCTGGCGTTGTTTTTAACAACTTCAACAATTTTTGCTCAGGGTACAATTACCGGTACGGTGGTCGGTTCTGAGATGAATGCGCCTTTACCGGGCGCAAACGTAATGGTAGTGGGAACAACTACTGGAACGACTACAGATTTTGACGGAAATTTTTCATTGAATGTCACAAGTACCTCCGGGACAGTTGAAATCAGTTTTATTGGTTTTGAAAGACGTAACTTTAACTTTAACGTGATTGGCGGGGAAACAAAAGGCTTAGGGAATATTGCTTTAAGCCCTGATGCCGCTGCACTTTCTGAAATCCTGATCTCTGGTATTGCAGATTTGGCGAAAGACCGTCAAACCCCAGTTGCTGTTTCTACTATTAGAGCTTCAGAAATTCAAGAAAAATTAGGGAATCAAGAATTCCCTGAAATTTTGAATACTACTCCTTCTGTTTATGCAACTAAACAAGGTGGTGGTTTTGGGGATTCACGTATTACCATTCGTGGATTTGATACGCAAAACTCTGCGGTAATGATTAATGGCATTCCTGTTAACGATATGGAAAACGGAGCTGTTTACTGGAGTAACTGGGCAGGATTAAGCGATGTTGCCACTGCGATACAAGTGCAACGTGGATTAGGTTCTTCTAAACTAGCGGTTTCTTCTGTTGGGGGGACAATTAACGTAGTTACAAGGTCTGCGGATAAAGCAGAAGGCGGGTTCGTGAAAACCAGTTTTGGAAACGACAATTATCTAAAAACTATTGCTTCTTATAATACGGGATTAAACGAAAACGGTTTGTCTGGATCATTTCTTTTAAGCCGTACCTCTGGAGATGGTTATGTAAATGGGACGGAATTTGAAGCCTACAACTATTATATTGGTATAGGTTACAAAGCGAATGAAAATCATTCATTCAACTTTATGTTAACTGGTGCACCACAACAACACAACCAAAGAGGAGCCTTTACTACCTTAAGAAGTTACCTTGAATATGGTAAAGATGGTGAGCCTAACGAAAAATATAACCCTGATTTTGGATATAGAAATGGCGAGGAATTTACCTTTGCCGGAAATTTCTATCACAAACCAGTTGCTTCATTAAACTGGGAATGGGATATTTCAAGTAAATCAAAATTATCTACTTCTGCATATGCTTCATTTGGTCGTGGTGGATCTGTAGGTGCTATTGGAAGAATTAACAATAAACAATCTTTTCAATTGACAAAAACGGCCGATGGTTTACTTCCTATGGATGATATTTTTGCATGGAATTCTGGTCAGGATGTACCATCATTAGGAACTTCAAGACAGGGTTATACTGGGGGCGGGGATGCATTTCAGGGGGACTTTGTAAATGGAAATAACTCGGATTCTGACTTTGATGAAGATTATATTTATGGGCCTGAGAATGGAATTTCTCAACGTTCTTCTGTAAATTCTCATAACTGGTTTGGTGTTATTTCAAATTTTGAGACTGATTTGAACGAAAATTTGACCTTGGATTTTGGGGCAGATTTACGATCTTACAAAGGTTTTCATTACAGAAGGTTAGTAGATTTAATGGGTGGAGATGTATACGTTTCTAATGCGGATGTAAACAATCCATACCGATTCTTATCTGAAACCTATGAACCAACAGCTGGAAATACTTTAAATGTATTTAAGAGTATAGATGACGAAGAGAAAATTGATTATTACAATGAAGGTCTTGTAAGATGGGCAGGAGTTTTTGGTCAGTTAGAATATAATAAAGGAAATATTTCTGCTTTCGTACAAGGATCTGTATCCAATCAAGGATTTAAGAGAGTGGATTATTTTGAAGAAATTCCTGCTAATCAAGAAACTGATTGGGAAAATATTTTAGGAGGAAACATCAAAGGGGGGCTTAACTATAACATTGATGCGAATCATAATGTGTTTGGTAATATTGGATATTACTCAAAACAACCTTTATTTGATGCAGTATATCCTGGAAACAGAAATGATTTAAACGATGACCTTAAAAATGAAGAGGTGTTCGGTGTTGAGTTGGGGTATGGTTTCCGATCTCAATATTTTAATGCTAACGTAAATTTTTATAGAACTTCTTGGGCAGATAGATTTGAAACTACTTCAGCTACATTCTTTGAAGATACACCCGAGGAAATTAGAGGAACTGCAAATTTGCAAGGTATTACTCAATTGCACCAAGGTGTAGAATTTGATTTCTACGGAAGGGTAGGAAGCAAATTTAGATGGAATGCAATGCTTTCAATAGGTAATTGGGAATATAAAGGTGATGTTATTGCAAATTATTTTGATAGCAGTCAAAATCCAATTCCAGGTGCAGAACAAGGAACTCTTAACCTAGATGGGGTAAAAGTTGGTAATGCAGCTCAATTTACTGCAAGTGCAGGGGCCGATTATGAAATTATCAGGAATCTAAGAGTGGATGCTACGTATAGATTTGCAGATAATTTATATGCGAGTTATGATGCTACCGATGCATTGGATAAACCGAATTTTGAAGTCTTTGAATTACCTTCTTTTGGTTTGCTAGATCTAGGTGCTTCTTATTCCTTAGATCTTGGAGAAAATATATTAGGGTTTAGGGTAAACGTGAATAACCTTACCGATAATATTTATATTTCTGAATCCAACACTAACATTGAAGTTGGAGCGAGGCCTAGTGATGTAATATATGATGGTATAAATACTAGAAACAATGTATTCTTTGGATGGGGAAGAACTTGGAATGCTTCAGTAAGTTATAAATTCTAATATCATAGAATAGTATATTTAAAATCGCCCCGGGAAACCAGGGCGAATTTTTATTGAAAAAAAACTATATTTACCAAAATCATTAAAATGTACGAAACGGTTCAATTTATTCACTCTTACTGGGCATATCTGGTAGTTCTTGTTTTAATTACAGCATCGGTAAATGCCATTGCGGGTTTTGCGGGAAATAAGGAATATGGCGCTGCCAATTTCAGAATAGCGCTTTTTACACTTATTGTTTCTCATCTCCAACTGCTTATTGGCCTTGTCCTTTATTTTATAACTCCTTATTTCAGGGCGTTTAGTGAAGTTGGTATGGGCGGAGTAATGAAGGATTCCACTCTAAGATTGTATAATGTTGAACATCCATTGGTGATGATCATCGCTATTGTGTTTATTACTATGGGGTATTCAAAACACAAAAAGAAATTGACCTCAAAGCCAAAATTCAAGATATTGGCCATATTTTATACCATAGCGCTTATTTTAGTGCTTTCCAGAATTCCCTGGAATATGTGGTTCTAAAACCCAGGGTTTAAATTTTAAAATATAATATTCCATTTAATATAGCTCACTCTCTTCCTATCCGGAGTTGGAGTGGGCTTTTTTTAGATGTCCCCATTCCATTCTTTATTGAACTGTACCAGGTATTCTTCCATATATTTATGCCTGTCTGCCGCGATTTTTTGTCCGGCTAGGGTATTCATTCTGTCTTTTAACAAGAGAAGTTTTTCATAAAAATGATTGATTGTTGGTGCCGAAGAAGATTTATATGCCTCTTTGTTCATCCCCAGATTCGGCTTGATCTCAGGGTCATAGAGAACCCTTCCCTTGAATCCCCCGTAGTTGAATGTTCTGGCAATTCCAATGGCGCCAAGGGCGTCTATGCGATCAGCATCCTGTATTACATCCAATTCAGGCGAACGGAATTTCTGTTCTTCATTGTTTCCTTTAAAAGAAATGTTCTCAATTATCCTTACAACATGAGCTGTGATTTCTTCTGAGACGCCTTGCTCGTTTAAAAACATAAAAGCCTTGTCCGGACCAATAGATTCATTGCCATTATGGAATTTTGAATCGGCTATGTCATGAAGCAAAGCGCCCAGAGTGACAATAAAATGATCGACATTTTCATTTTTAGCAATGTGTTGGGCAATATTGAGAACTCTTTGAATATGAAACCAATCGTGTCCGCCCTCGGCAGTTTGAAGGGTTCGTTTTACAAATGATTTTGTGTTTTCTATGATTTGGATCTGGTTCATATAATTGTTTTTTTCTTTAATTCACAGATTTTAAAACCCGTGAGAGTGAAATCCTGAGCAATGTGTTATTGAACCTGTTGGGTTTATTTTGAAATTTAGAGTATAAATTTTCCTTATTCAATATCGGAAACTATGGTCTTTTCCACAAGGGCAATGAGGCCTTCCACATCACCTGAGGCCTCGGGAATTGGTTTGTGAACACTTAATTTTATATGAACTCCAATGCCCAATGGAAATTTTCCATATTCAAAGAGTTTCCAGGAATTGTTGATGGTTATTGGCACCACAACAGCTTCCGGCATTTTCTTGATCAGGATCTGAAGGCCTGTAACTGCAAATTTTTTGGGCTTCCCGTCCCTGCTTCGGGTTCCTTCGGGAAATATCACCGCAGAGTGTTTTGTTTTATTCAAAGCTTCCGAAAATCGTGAGAGGGCAACTATGGCTTGCCTGGGATCTTTTCTATCAATTAAAACTGAGCCGCCATGCCTCAAATTAAAAGATATACTTGGAATTCCTTTCCCTAGTTCTTTTTTACTGACAAATTTTGGGTGGTGTTTTCTCAGAAACCAGATAATTGGTGGGATGTCATACAAACCCTGATGGTTGGCCACAAAAATACATGGCCGGTCCAATGGGATTTCATAAGGGTTGTCGAAACTGAAACGCGTGCCTAAAATATTTAAACTCCGCATTAAAAAAAGGTTAAAAATCTCTACCGATCTTTTATGTGCGCTATATCCACCCAATTTCAGGGAAATCCATTGAACAGGATGAAAGATCAATAAGTTGAGAAAGAAAAAAAAATAACATAAAATGGAAAGGGGATAGGCGAGTACTTTCTTCATTGTAAAATAAATCTTCTGCAAAAATACGGTTTTTAAGAATATTAGTCAGCAGAAGCTATTACTCAACCTGAACACATTTTCCATTAATACATTCAATTTGGGGGGGCGGAGTTACATAAAAGCAATCACTACTTACGCCGAACTTTCTATTGTATGCATCTTCAGCCTTGTTGTAATCTGTGACCATTTTGGAAAGGATCTCAACATTTATCTGGTTTGAAAACAGGAGATAACCCTGCGGTCCTCCACAGGCTTTGCTTCCGTAGGGCAAAAAACTGCACTCACCGGTGTTTGAACAACTCGAGGCATTTGTATAAGAGTGAATTTCGGCCAGTTGTTTATCCAAATTCAGCGCTGTGATCTCCTGGTCATCTGCCGCCTGTTCACAACCTGAAACACTTCCGATAAATAAAAAAATCGCGAGATACAATTTCATAAACAGGATGGTTTGATGTGAGAAGGAAGATACTAAAAATGGTGAAATTCAGCAATAAAAAAACCGATCTCTGGAGACCGGTTTTTAATTTATTTTATGGGCAGTCGGGATTAACAAAATTCGTTAAAGGCACCGGTTAAATTTGCTGCGATCATTTCTGCAGGCCGTCCTTCGATGTGATGACGCTCTAGCATGTGAACCAATTCGCCATCCTTAAACAAGGCAATGGAAGGGGAAGAAGGAGGGAACGGGATCATATAGCCACGTGCTTTGTCGGTTGCTTCTTTATCTACTCCGGCAAAAACGGTTACCAAATTATCAGGTCTCTTGTCATTTTGTATGGAAATCCGTGCTCCCGGACGTGCATTTGCTGCCGCACATCCACAAACTGAATTTACCACTACAAGGGTAGTCCCCTTTTTTTGCATCGCTGCATCAACTTCTTCTTCGGTATGTAATTCTTGAAAACCTGCTTTTGTAAGGTCCTCTCTCATCGGTTTTACTAAATCTGCTGGATACATAACTATGGAATTTTTAATAAACATTTCTAAAGAACAAATATACAGAATTAACTTTACTTAGACTCATCTCAAATAACTATGTTGAAATAGGATGAATTTATTGAATGTGTTCTATAACTTTTTATGAGCACATTCCTTAAAACCTCTTCAAAATACTATCTTTGGCACTCTAAAGAAAATATTTCATGTTCAAATGGGTTTTGGCCGTTTTAGGCTTTATGTTTTTTAGGTATCCGGGTGCTGTTTTGGGGTTTATTGTAGGTACTTTAATAGATAATTGGAATAGGTCTTCGGGAGGGTTCAATTCAGTTTTTTCAAGTGAAGGTCAACGGGTTTCCCCCGGGGATTTTGAATTGAATCTTCTGTCGCTGGCTTCCCTTGTTATTAAAGCGGATGGAAATGTTTCCCAATCGGAAATGGACTATGTGCAGGCATATTTTGTGCAGGCCTACGGGAAAGAACGTGCCAATGCAACTTTCAGAACCTTTAACGAGGTTATTAAAAACCGGGAAATTTCACCCCAACGCATCGGGCTATACCTCCAACAACGAACCAGATATGAGGTAAGACTTCAGATTCTTCATTTTTTATTCAGCATAGCTCAGGCCGATGGACGTGTTTCGGACGCAGAGTTGAACCAGCTTTTGGAAATTTCCGAATGTTTGAAATTAAACCGAAGAGATTTTGAGAGCATTAAGGCCATGTTTTTTAAAAGTGCCGATAATGCCTATAAGATCCTGGAAATTGAAAAAACTGCCACTGATGCTGAAGTAAAAACTGCCTTCCGGACAATGGCTAAAAAATATCATCCCGACAAGTTGCAGCATATGGATGAAGCTTATCAAAAAGGAGCTCAGGAAAAATTCACCAAGGTGCAGGAAGCTTATGAGCAAATTCAAAAGGAACGAGGCTTATAAATGGATTTCTTTATCCAGGAGCTCCAAAAATTCTGGTTTCGAATTGGAATCTAAAATAATTTATTACCGAATTTTAAACCGATAAAAACCGTTCTCGGCCGGGATGGCCCATACACATAAGTGGCATCTCTGTTTAACCCAAAATCAAAATCTTTCTGGTATGCGTTGAAAATGTTTTGAATTCCTGCGTTTAATTCCAACTGAAAATTGGCTGATATTTCAAGGATATATGCTGATTTTAGGTTTAATTCGAAAAACCCGTCTGTTTTTTCCAGCACATCTTTTTGAATATAACCTGCTAAATGTGGAACATACATGCTTCCGGTATATACCCCTGAGAGATTATTTTGCCAGGCTTTCATTGGTGCGTAGGTAAGGATAAAGTTCCCATAAAAATTCGGTGATTTGAAGAAATTCCTCGCGTGGTCCAAAGAAGCCGTTGGATCATCACTATACATAATGGGCTTATCATATTTGGCCTTTTGCAAGGTGCCTCCTATTTGTGCAATCCAGTCCTGATTAGGTGCGAATACAGCATCTAAATTTATTCCATATACATTGGCTCCCTCTCCATTTCTTTTTTCAAATACGGTTTGTGAGGTTCGTTCCAATATAAAAGGATTCTTAAGTCTTGTGTAAAAAGTTTCCACGCTAAGGCGGTAATTCTCATCTAAAGTTGTTTTATTCCAGTCTGCTGATAAAAGAAAACTATGAGAAGTCTCAGATTTGAGATTATCGGGAAGCACGACCAGGCTAACTTCTCCGGCGGCGATCCTGGCATGAATATCTTCGGTAAATACCTGGGGTGCCCTAAAGCCTTTGGCGTAACTGGTTCTAAATTGTAAATTATCATTCAGACTGTATAAAAAATTTAACCTCGGATTGAAGACGACCTTCTCCTTAGCAATATTGTGAATATCTGCTCTTATTCCACCGAGAATTTTCAATCTTTCGGTAGCTTGCCATTCCTGTTGTGCATAAAATCCGAAAATATTTAGAGTCTGATTTATAAAAGCATTGTAACCTGGTTTTTCATCCTGCATCTCACTGTGTTTAAATTCTGAACCATAAGTAAATGCCGCGGATCCCCCTAAAAATTGATCCTGGTCAACCGTCATTTGTCCCCCAAGCACATAGGTGTCATCCATTGTTTTGCCATAGCCTTGGATGCTTTCTTCCAGAGTTTCTCCTTTCCCACCGTAAAAATTATCATTTTTGGAAAGTTGAGCAGTTGCATAAAAGGAATATTTATTAGAATTTGGTGAAATGGCCTCGTAACTAAGGCCTCCACCTATAACATCACTGGTTATTTGCTCAGTTATATCCGATTCAAATGGGAGGAGGTGAAGATTATTTCCACCCCTGCGAAACTCTGTGGTCACGTGAAAATCCAGACTAAGTTTGCTCTCTATGGAAGGATTGTAAAAAGATTTTAAACTGAAGGTTTTATTTTCTATTTTGGTAATTTCGGTATACCCATCAACATTGGCATCGAAAGGATTCCTATCTCTGTACATCCCCGAAATTCTTAAACCTGCATTGTAATCTTTGGTTAGAATTGTCCCATTCAGAGTAACTGCCTTGTCACTGGATGTTCCTTGGATAAGGGCGAGGTTGGTTGCAACTTCAAATATATTTTCTGTAGGTTCTTTGGTAATAATATTGATAGTGCCGGCAATGGCATTTGAACCATAAAGTGCCGATCCTCCACCGCGAACGACCTCTACCCGTTCTACAGAATTGGCTGGGATCTGGTCTAATCCATAGACACCATTTAAGGCACTAAAAACAGGCCTGCTATCAATTAAAATTTGTGAATACGCCCCGTCCAGGCCATTCATTCTTACTTGGGAAAACCCGCAATTCTGACAATTGGTTTCCATCCTGAGTCCGGGCTGAAAATTTAATCCTTCACTTAAACTTATGGACTGGGTTGCATCAAAATCCTTTGCCGTTGTAACCGAAACAATTACCGGGGCAGTTTGACGAAGTTGACCGGTGCGGCTGGCAGAAACTACTACCTGATTTAGCCCCAAAACATCCTCCTTTAGCTCGAAATCCAATACTATTTCTTCAAGGGTAAGCACATCGAGATGATTTTTAATTTTTTTATAACCTATAGCCTGTACTATAATTTCGTGATGTCCTTTAGGAATTGCGAGGCTGTATATACCATTTTCATCCGTCGTTGTACCTTTTGCGGTATGTTCGAGGTAAATATTGGCAAAGGGAACAGCTTTGCCCTCTGCAGTTACAATTCCGGAAACCTTAATGTTTTGAGAATGTAATGCAATGGATACTAAATAAAAAGATAAGAAAACACAAAATTTCATTTCGATAAATTTTGAAAAAATTAAAATTATATTATGCAAATATAAAATAAAATTTTAGATGAGTCTAAAACAGTTTCATTTAAAAAATAAATTGTATTTTTGGGTCATTAAAAAATAATATGTACACTTTCTCAGAAGAAAATTATCTCAAAGCAATTTTTCATTTAGAACGATCATATCCATCCGGGGTCAGCACCAATGCGCTTGCCGAAGAAATGGTAACCAAAGCCTCCTCTGTGACAGATATGATCAAAAAACTTTCTGAAAAGAAATTGGTCAATTACAAAAAATACCAGGGATTTAAACTTAGTAAATTAGGTATGGAAACTGCTGTTTCTATAATCAGGAAACATCGTTTATGGGAGGTTTTTCTGGTTGATAAACTCAATTTTTCCTGGGATGAAGTTCATGAAGTGGCAGAGCAACTGGAACATATTAAATCTGAAAAACTTACCGGGGAGCTCGATAGATTTCTGGGGTTTCCCACACGAGACCCGCATGGGGATCCAATTCCAGATGCCCAAGGGAATTTCAAGGTTTTGAATAAAGTCTTATTATCTGATCTCAAAAAGGGAGAATCCGGAATTTTTGTTGGGGTTAAGGATTCTTCAACAACATTTCTGCAGTTTCTCGATAAAAGGAATATTACCCTGGGAAGTGAAATAAAAATAATTGACAAGGAGCTTTTCGATCAATCCGTACTTATACAAATGAATGGGGAAGAATTGAGGGTTTCAAACCTGATTTCCGGAAATATTTATATTAAAATAATCTAATTTATTATGAATGCTATAATTACATATTTAGAAGGGATTGACCCAATTTTAGCTGCATTATATGCAAGCCTCTTTACCTGGGGGGTAACGGCATTGGGGGCAAGTCTGGTTTTCTTCTTTAAAACCATTAAAAGGTCCGTTTTTGATGGAATGCTGGGCTTTACCGGCGGGGTAATGGTAGCAGCCAGTTTCTGGAGTTTATTGGCCCCCGGAATAGAAATGAGTCCGGGGCAAGGTTTTACCAAGGTTTTTCCCGCAGTAATCGGATTTACCCTGGGGGCTTTGTTTTTATTTTCGCTGGATAAGATTTTACCTCATTTGCATATCAATTTTAAAATGGAGGATAAGGAAGGAATAAAAACTCCCTGGCATAAATCCATTTTATTGACCCTGGCTATTACCATGCATAATATTCCGGAAGGACTTGCCATTGGAGTCCTTTTTGGTGGGGTTGCGGTAGGATTCGAAGGAGCCACTATTGGTGGCGCAGTGGCACTGGCCGTTGGAATTGGATTGCAGAATTTTCCCGAGGGTTTTGCCGTAGCAGTGCCATTAAGAAGACAAGGATTAAGCAGGTGGAAAAGTTTTAATTACGGCCAACTCTCCGCAATTGTAGAACCGGTCGCTGCAGTGTTGGGAGCCTGGGCCGTTATTACCTTTCAGCCAATTTTACCTTATGCCCTGGCCTTTGCAGCCGGAGCAATGATTTTTGTTGTAGTGGAGGAAGTTATTCCGGAATCTCAACAGGAAAGGTTTACCGATATTGCAACTATGGGATTCATCGGTGGTTTCATCCTGATGATGACTCTTGATGTAGGTTTGGGCTAAATTATAGTACACTCTTGGCTTTTGATGGTCCATATTGGAAAGTATTGGTATGAAGTATTTTATTTTAGTTGGATTTTTAATTTATGCAATAACCTTATCTGCCAAAAATCAGGAAACAATCAGAATTTACAACTCGGTTTTAACAAGTGGGGAACAGCTTGAATTTGGCAATAAATCCATCCAGTTTAAAGCAGTTATTTCCGATTCCAGATACCCGGAAGCGGTTACCTGTGTTTGGGCAGGAGAAGCCAAAGTTTTGATTGAAATTTTTGAAGAAGGAAAACCCATCAACGAAAAACAGGGGGTTATTAACCGGAATATCTTAGATGAAATTCCTTTGCAGGTTTCGGATGGAGATGTAATCTACTCGATCAATACACTTAGATTGTTTCCTTATCCCACTGGAGCTTCAAAAAAAAATTGATTATTCCCTGGAGGTGCAGGTAAGTGAACATTTATAAGATTGGGGGAAAATAAATTATTTCATAAAATTGAAGAATCCAGTTTCAGCACCTTTCGTGCTGAAATAGTTAAAAATTTATGTGCGGAATTTCTGTTTAATGACACCCACAATCTTTAGCTCCACAGGCTTTATCCGATTTTTTCTTCGGCTTTAAGAAAGCTGGTTTCCAAATAAATTTGGTGATCATAAACCCAACAGCGAACAAAAATGTAATTAAGACTAATATTTCCTGAAGTGTTATCATAAGGTTTAAGTCGAATTTTTTTAAATTTCTTACATTATTTTAAAACCTGAAAGGCAATTAATGCTACAAGATAAGCAAAGCTGCTCATAATTACCAACTGTAATAAAGGCCATTTCCAGGTATTGGTTTCTTTTTTCACAATCGCAAGGGTGCTCATACACTGCATCGCGAAAGCATAAAATAATAATAGGCTAATTCCGCTGGCAAAAGTAAATAGAGGGCCGCCTAAAACGGGGTTTGTTTCGGCTCCCATTCTCTTTTTAATGGTTTCTTCCTCATCGCTGCCCACGCTATAAATGGTGGCAAGTGTTCCAACAAAAACTTCCCTCGCCGCAAATGAGCTTACAATAGCTATTCCAATTTTCCAGTCATAGCCCAGGGGTACTACAGCCGGCTCTATTCCCTTGCCCATTATACCAATATAGGAATTCTCTAATTTAAATGAGGCGATTTCCTCCTTAAGGTGCTTTTCTGAAATGTTTTCTGATTGATTTCTCAGGGTAACTATTTCCTCCGCATTATTAAAATTTTCTCCCGGGCCATAACTGCCTAAAACCCATAAAACAATTGAAATTGCCAGGATGATCTTACCGGCCCCAAAAACAAAGGCTTTTGTTTTTTCAATTACATTCAGGGCAACGTTTTTAAAAATGGGAATTTTATAGCCGGGCATTTCAATTACAAAATAACTTTTGCATTTGAGTTTTAGAATTTTGTTTAGAATCCAGGCACCAGAAAGAGCTGTACCAAAACCTATGAGATAAAGTAACATAAGGGTTAAACCTTGTAAATTCAGGCCTAGGTAGGTCTTGTTGGGAATAACCAGGGAAATGATAATGAGATACACAGGTAACCTGGCAGAGCAGGTTGTGAAAGGCACTACTAAAATGGTAATAAGCCTTTCCTTCCAGCTTTCAATATTTCTAGTGGCCATAATAGCAGGGATCGCGCAAGCCGTGCCCGAAATAAGTGGCACTACACTTTTTCCGCTCAATCCATAGCGGCGCATGATCCGGTCCATTAAGAACACAACACGGCTCATATATCCGCTTTCTTCCAATATGGAAATGAAAAGGAACAGAAATGCAATTTGTGGTATAAAAATCACAATTCCTCCCAACCCGGGAATAACACCTTCAGCGATCAGGTTAGTAAAAGGGCCTGTGGGTAATGCGTTTTTTGCCCATTCGCTAAAGGAGGCAAAAGTAACATCAATAAAATCCATTGGAATAGTAGACCAATCGTAAATCGCCTGGAAAATTGTGAGCATGATAATGGAGAATATAACATATCCCCAGATTTTATGCGTTAAAAGACGGTCCAGCTTTATTCTTAAATCGGTTGCGTTTTTTAAATTAATCGTCAAAGCTTCTTTTAAAAGATCATTGATAAACTGGTACCTTAAAATTGTTTCCTTTTGCTGAAGTCGTTTTAGATCACCGACACTTTTAGTATTGAAATTAGCATCTTTGGTAAGAGTACCCCTGTCTATATTTCCAAAATTTGCATCATGAGTAATGACCAACCATAATTTGTATAAAGCCTGGTTGGGAAATGTTTTTCGCAATAAGTTAAAATATTCCGGGTCCATATCCGAAGCATTCAAGCAAGGTTCAGAGGAGATCTTTTGGTAATTCAGGATCTGCTCTTTCAGTTCTTCAATCCCAGTTCCTTTTCTGGCGCTTACCAGAACAATTTTGGTTTTTAGTTTTTTTTCCAAAAGTTCAATATCCAAAGAAATCCCTTTTCTTTTCATCCTGTCAGCCATATTGATGACCAGAATGGTAGGAATTTTTAGATCCTTAATTTGGGTAAAGAGCAATAAGTTTCGTTTGAGGTTTTCAGCATCACTCACCACCACTGCGACATCGGGAAAATCCTTATCGTTTTTATTCAGCAGGAGATCTATTACCACATTCTCATCCAGGGAGGAGGCATTTAAACTATAGGTGCCCGGCAAATCTATTATATGGGCCTTGAGTCCGCGGGGTAATTTGCAGATGCCTTCTTTTTTTTCTACTGTAATCCCGGGATAATTTCCTACTTGCTGGTTAAGCCCGGTAAGTTGATTGAAAACTGAAGTCTTACCGGTGTTAGGGTTTCCAATTAACGCTACATTAATTTGTTTCCCCATATTATTATATTAATTCGATTTCTATTTGAAGCGCAGTTTCTTTCCGGATGGCTAAATGGCATCCGTTTATATTGAGGTACATGGGGTCTCTGAATGGAGCAGTTTGCACCAGTTCTACTATATTTCCAGGAAGACAGCCCATTTCCAGGAGTTTTAAGGGAACGGTATCTACTGAAAAATCTGTAATTATTCCCCGCTGACCGAGTATTAAATGGGCAACTGTTAGCTTCATTTTTATTTAGATTGATTTTAAACAAGACAAAAATAGCCTAAATATTGATCTTAAAAAAGTTTAGGGAATAAAACTATTTTTTTTGATATTCTGCTTTGAGGATTTTTAGATCTGCCATCAGCTCGGCGATGGCTTTTAATTGAGTTCCGTCATAGAAGCCGCGGATGCGTTTTTCCTTATCTACCAGCACAAAATTCTCGGTATGGACCATATCATAGGGCCCGCCATCGCCATCGGTTTTAGTTGCCAGGTATGATTTTCGGGCCAAATCATATATTTGTTTTTTATCTCCTGTTACCAGGTTCCATTTAGAATCTATTACTCCCTTTTCCAGCGAGTATTTTTTGAGCTGTGCAATAGAATCGGCCTTTGGGATCACGGTATGAGAAAGCAAAAATACTTCAGGATCATTTTTTATTTGTTCCTGAATTTGCAACATATTATCTGTCATGATAGGGCAAATGGTCAAACAGGTAGTAAAGAAAAAATCGGCGATATAAATTTTTCCTTCATAAAAATCCTGAGTAATGGTATCCCCATTTTGGTTATAGAGTTCGAAATCAGCGATTTTATGGTATTTCCTGATGTATTGAACCGTAGTGTCAACTAATTCGGCATTTACCATATCAGGTTGATAAACCGGAAGTTTTTTTTCAGGTGATTTTAATGTATAAATACTATAAACGATAATTACCGAGAGAACAAACAATACAATTCCCAGGGTTTTAAACTTTGCAAAAAACTGGAGCATAGATATTTCTTTGTGACAAAATTAACATCTAAATATCAATATAGTGGCATTGGAAGTATTAAAATTTCATTCAAAATGGAGAGAGGAGTTATTTATACTTTTTTAGGAATTTTTAAAAGGTTACTTTTGTGCGATTTAAAAATTGAAGTATATAGAATGGATCCATTTATAATAAAAGCAATACAATTACTTTTAAGTTTGTCCCTGCTAATTGTTCTACACGAGCTGGGACACTTTATTCCGGCCAAATTATTTAAAATTCGCGTCGAAAAATTCTTTCTATTTTTCGATGTAAAATTCGCCCTTTTCAAAAAGACGATCGGTGAAACTACATACGGAATAGGATGGTTGCCTTTGGGAGGTTATGTAAAAATAGCCGGAATGATCGATGAAAGCATGGATAAGGAACAAATGGCCCAACCGCCAAAACCTTGGGAATTCAGGAGCAAACCGGCCTGGCAACGCCTAATTGTTATGTTGGGAGGAGTCACTGTGAACCTGGTACTCGGATTCCTGATCTATATGATGGTACTGTTCGTCTGGGGAAGCAATTATGTGGGACCCGATGATATGCCACGTGGGTTTGCTGTTGCCCAGGAATTTAAGGAATTCGGATTTCAGGATGGGGATCGTATTTTAGAGGTGAATGGTGAAAAAATGGAAAATTCCTTAGATATCAATCGACATCTTTTTATGAGGGATATTAAAAACATTACTGTTCTACACCAGGATGGAAAACAGGAAACTATTGCCATACAGGAAAACATTGGGTCAAGAATGTTCCAAGAAGGGGTTATGCAGCCATTTGTACCAATACAAAATGCTGTATTAGACAGCGTGCTGGCCGATAGGGCTGCAGCAGCAGCCGGATTGCAAAAAGGGGACAGTCTTATTTCCCTCAATGAGCAGGAAATTGGTTATTGGCACGAACTTGCACCAAAAGTAGCCGCAAATAAAGGGAAAGAAGTGGAAGTCGTCTTTAAACGCAATGATAAAATTATGAGTGCTAAAGTCACTCCGGATGAAGAAGGATTGATAGGAGTAACTTCTAAAAGGGATTTTGATATTCAAACACGCCAATACGGGTTGGGCGAAAGCGTTAAAGCAGGTTTTGATTACGGATATTGGACCCTGCACGATTATATCGCCCAGTTTAAATATGTATTTACCGCAAAAGGAGCCACCCAGGTCGGAGGTTTTGGGGCTATTGGAGGCTTGTTTCCGGATGTTTGGAACTGGCAGGGATTTTGGCTTGCCACTGCGTTAATTTCAATTATTCTGGCCTTTATGAACATCCTTCCAATCCCGGCATTGGATGGTGGGCACGTAACTTTTCTGATGTATGAGATCATTACAGGAAAGACACCAAACGAAAAATTTATGGAATATGCCCAAATGGTAGGATTCTTTATCCTGATAGCATTGGTTTTATTTGCGAATGGAAATGATATATATCGCTGGTTGTTTGAGTGATAGGGATCTTTTTTTTTCACATGATTAATGCAAAACAAAAATTCCTTAAAAAAAGTGAAGTTTTGTTTTGTTGTCACTTAAATTTTGATTTATATTTGCAACCGCAAAAGAAAAGCATTTTCCTCCTTAGCTCAGTTGGTTAGAGCATCTGACTGTTAATCAGAGGGTCCTTGGTTCGAGCCCAAGAGGAGGAGCTTAGTAAAGACAAGCCATTCAAGAAATTGAATGGCTTTCTTTTTTTAGCGGGGACAACATAGGGACAACACAATTTTCACTTTTCATTAACTTTTCTTTTAGTTATATTTATAGGTATATAGAATATAATTTTATGGAAAGATTTATTCAACAAGCTGGAAAGGCACTCGCTCAAGCCAGATCTGGTTTTAATTATTTTCTGGAGGAAAAAATACAAGGCAATAGAGCCAATCTAATATTCTTCATTTTATCCCTTTTTATTCTTTTTATTTTTGGGGTATCCCTAATTTTTAGTTTTAAATCTCTTACTGAGCATTACTTAATATTCCTGGTTTTATTAATAACAATGGGAATAACCATTCTCTGGGTGGCGATCTTCTATGAATCGGACAAGCACCTTGAAACCGATCGGCATAACTTTAAGATGGAGAATTATAAAAAAACCAGGATAAATTATAACCTGATCAACCTTGGGGAAGATTCAAAAAAAGACTTCGACAAATTAATTAGCGGAAAAAATGTCAGGAATCGGATCAATTTCACGATGGGGAACAAAAGCGGTGATTCTGCCAATCACAGGATAATATTCATATTGTTCGATGAACTGATCCTTGGAGGAATTAAAGACCTCACCGGCGAAAGAAAAAAAGACTTCTTTCAATTGCTCATGAATTCCTTTTTGATGAATGGGGAACCTGTTAAAGAAAATACTTTAAAGACCAGTTTTTCTGCCTGGAAAAACGAACAGGAAAAGATCGGTTCGCGGAATCAGCGAATTTTGATAAAACAACTGCTGAGGAAAGAATAATTATAGCATAATTTCCTTCTTATTCGAATTATCCTATTGATTTATAGGTATTTGCTTTCTTAAGTTTGTCCTGTACAAAAACGTAAAAGGCCTTTTACTCATTTTTAATTTTAACTCTTTAATTATGAATGAGCAAAATCAAGTAGTGGGTTTATTGGAAGATATTAAAGTCTTGCTTTCCCACACCAAAAAAGTTATGAACGTGGAAGATCTGGCGCACTATACCGGACTCTCCAAAAGTAAGATCTATAAGCTTACCCATTTGAAGCTTATACCTACCGGAAATAATCCGAACATCCGCCAGAAGTTTTTCGATAAGGAAAAGATCGATGCCTGGCTGTTGGGGGAACCGGATCTGTCCGATGCATTTCTTGAAGATCGGTTCAATAAAAACCTGATGAAAAAGCGGAAATAGGCTTTTGTCATTTACTCATCCTTTAAAAATTTTTACATGAACAAGTTGCTCTATATCCGTGTGGGTACCAGTTATTATAAAATAGTGGCGATGCCCACCATTGCCGGAAATTTTAATGAAATTTTAGTTCCCTGGAATATCGAGACACTACGCCAGGATTACAGTAAAAGTTTTATTGGAAGAATTAAAAAATATGAAGGCTTTACCTGTATGCCAAGTCACAGGGATTTTAAACAAGAGCATCATGGGTTTTTTAATATGTACTCTCCATTATCTCATACCCCACAAGAAGGCGAGGTCAATTTTTCAATCCAGTTCATAAAGCACATCTTCGGCCCACAATTCGAACTGGGACTGGATTATCTGCAACTGCTATATTGTAGACCGATCCAGATTCTACCTATTTTATGCCTGGTATCCAAGGAAAGGGTTACCGGTAAGACAACCTTCCTTAAATGGCTCAAAGCTATTTTCGACAGCAACCTGACTTACCTTACCAACGATAATTTCAGCAGTCATTTTAATGCCGATTGGGCAAACAAGTTACTTATTTGTATTGATGAAGTTTTGTTCAACAGAGAAGAGCTCACCGAACGAATAAAATACCTAAGCACAACAGATTTTAATAAACTTGAAGCCAAGGGGAAGGATAAGCGGGAGGTTGAATTTTTCGGAAAGTTTATTCTTTGCAGCAATAATGAAGACAATTTTATTAAAATCGATAAAGAAGAAACCCGCTTCTGGGTATTGAAAGTTCCTTCATTAAAGAATGAGGAAACTGATTTTTTAGAACGTCTGAAAGCAGAAATCCCAGCCTTATTGTATTACCTGGAACAGCGACAATTAGCTACATCACACAAAACCCGTATGTGGTTTACCCCGGAGCAGATTAAGACTACTGCACTGGAAAATCTGATGCAAAATAACCGTAACCGTGTGGAGCAAGAATTGGCCAGTTTGATCCTGAATGTAATGGAAACTTTTGAATTAGAGGAAGTAGCTATTTGTCCCTTGGATGCCTTACAGGCTTTAAATAGAACAAGGATCAAAACCGACTTAACCCAATTGCGACAAATCTTAAAGAAGGAATGGAATTTAAGTAATCAGAATAACTCGCTGAATTATAAAAAGATGATGATCTGGCAGGATGGTGGGTTGGGTATGATTGAAGCCAGGGGCCGATATTATACAGTTAAAAAATCCTTCATACTACAGAATTTCAGTGATGATAAGAAGTGATGAATTGATGAGCGATTGATGAGCACGATGAAGCTAGTGGTTTAGGGACTTTTCGGGCGATCGATGACGATTTCTGGATGTATGGAAAAATTACCATAGTTTTTATGCTCTTTATTATTTCTTTTTTTTTGATGAATGATGAGAGATAGTAATATAGACCAGTGGTATCAAGGGTTTTCGACCTCATCGTTTTCTCATCGTTTCCTCATCAAAAATAAAACGATGCTGAAATTTGAATTGAATTGTTGGGATTTGTAGCGAAAATGAAAAAAAATGGAAAAAAAGGAAATACCTAAAAGCTGGGAAAAATCCCGTAATATTTGCATCGTAAAAACGCTTGCAAAATTAGGGCACTTTCCCACCAAAATAGCTGAGAAAGAAGCTTGGTTTCTGAGTCCCCTTCGCTCAGAAACCAAAGCCTCTTTCAATGTTTCTCTAATCAAAAACCTGTGGTATGACTTCGGATCTGGAAAAGGAGGCAATGTGATCGACCTGGTGATGCTTCTTGATAACTGTTCTTTTCAGGATGCTTTAAATTTCCTTTCTGATCAAAACATTTCTTTTTCTTTTAGCCCGGATATCCCTGTAATTAAAAAAGACAATGATGAAATTATAGGAATTGTTAATGTTCAAAGCATTTCGCATCCGGCCCTGTGTGGCTATTTACGATCCAGGGGTATTCCTTTGGCAGTAGGCAAGGCGTATTGCAAAGAAATCAGGTACAGCCTCAAAGGGAAGGAATTCTTCGCCCTGGGGCTGCAAAATCATCTGGGGGGATGGGAACTGCGCAATAAGTATTTCAAAGGTTCCAGCTCCCCGAAATCCTATGCTTATTTCAGAAATGGTTCTAAAAGCTTGTTGGTCACCGAGGGGATGTTTGACTTTCTTTCCCTGGCTATCCTGGAGAAAGAACTGGTAAATACTTCCGATGTGATCATCCTTAATTCGCTTGCATTTTTAGTCCAAATTCAAACTCATATCCCGGAATATCATCAGGTACTCCTTTATCTGGACAATGATCCTGCTGGGGATAGTGCAACCCGGGAACTTTTAACCCGGTTTGAGAATGTTACCGATATGCGCAATTCTTATAAAAAATTCAAGGACCTCAATGAAAAACTGAACAATGAAAAAAAAGGAAATTTTATGGGAACGGGTGCCTAAGACTTCATGGGTAATTCCTGCACAAGCACTAAAGGATCATAATTCCATTTCAACGGATGAGCTGATAATATTCCAGCGGAAAACAATATCATTTGACATTTAGAGTAATTATTCCCCACCTACTTCAAAGGTAAATTTATATTAGAACTCCCAACCCCTCAGCACATTCCCCTTTATCCGGATACTCCCAAAAAGAGACGTTCCGTATTGCGGGGAAAGCGCTTCGTCGAAAAAGTCTTGGACACAGGCAAAAGAGTGAATCCCTTCGTTGCGCTAATCCGCAGAATAAGCGGAACCGCTTCACTCCGGGAAGCACTTTTTTGCTTGAGTCCGCCGGACCGGAACTTCTTTCAGGCTTTGTACTTACCGGGACCGGTTGGAACTTCACCTTGTTAATTGATTTACCTTCCTGACCCATTGCGCCAT
>JBGSWA010000118.1:0-5683 GCA_041752645.1 Gillisia sp.
GGTTTCGAATCAAATATTATCTTAAACCCTTTGTATAAAGAATTTGGGAAAGTAGTGATTATTGATTTTATTGAATTGCCTGTTGATGAAAGACTTAAAAAAGATAAACGAGAATAATGCACTATTTCAATTCTGTTTATAAAGGAATTAAGATCATAATCTTTAATCCTTTTCCCTTTTCGGTTTCAAAAGTAAGTTTTCCATTAACAGAAAAAATACGGTTTTCGACATTTTTAAGTCCGTTGCCGTTTTGAATAGCTTTCCTGGTAGCCCCTACACCGTTATCAGAATAGTTTATTTTTAAATGTTTTTCTTCTTCAGTAAAAACCAAAGCCACGAGCGATGCCCGACTATGCTTTTTCATATTCACCATAATTTCCTGCAAAACCCTATAGACCACAAACTTTTTTTCGGGATTCAAATCATTCCAGGAGATGGTCTTTTCCCCGCTTATAATTAGTCTTGAATCCTCAGGGCAAAGCGCCGAGAGCACTGCGGTGAGGTGATCCAAATATCCCGGTCCGGTATCAATCTCGCTGTTTTCCCTGGAAATATTTCGTGTGCGGCTATAGATGTGTTCGAGTTTGTCCATCGTTTCCGCCGGTGCAATTGCCTCCAAACCGCACATAAGGTTATAAACGTCATTGGCCAGCTCGTCATGGATCACTTTTGAAATGCGGGTTTCGGTATTATAAATTTCCCTTATTTTTTCCTTTTTATGCTTTTGTCGATTGTAATAAATGATAAAAACTGCAAGCCCTACCACTACAACTGAAAAAAAGACCAGCAGGTAATCCCGGGTTTTTATCTCTTGATTTTCTAAGGCTTGCATCGCTGCGGAAGCTCTTAAACCGGCAATCTGTTGCTGTTTTCGTTCCTCATCAAACCTTATTTTTGCAAAAGTGTTTTTGGCCTGTAAATTCACTTTATTTAAACTGTCATTAAGGAGAACATACTCTGAAACATATTTTGCATCACCGGGATTTAAAAACAGGAGCTGTTTCAAAGCGTCTATTTGGGCATGGAGGTTGTTATTTGCTTCACCGGTTTCCAGCCATTTTTCGGCATAATCGATAGCTTTTACTTTGTCCAGCTTATCATAAAACCGGGATAAATGCTCATAACTTGCTGTTGTACTTGAATTGTGATTCTGGTCATGTCGCCAGTGTAAAGCCCGTATTAAATCTGAAGAAACATCTACATTCTTATCTTGTAACCATTTGGTGAAAGCCAGGTTATCTAAAAACCTTGCACGTGACCTGTAATCTTTTTTTGAAACTTTTCTATAGAGTTCATCGAAAACTGAAATTGCTTTATCATATTCTTTTTGATCCTGATAAACCATACCAATATTATTTTGATAAACTAAACTATCTCCCAGGCTGTTGGCATAACGAAGCGCATTCTTATACTCCTTGATCGCATCCTTATAAAACCCCTGGTTCCTATAGGTGATGCCAATTATATTATAAGCACTGCTTAAATACTGGTTATCTTTTCCTTCCCGGAGATGCTGTAAAGCCTCGGTAGCCGATTCCTGGCTCCCTATATAATCCTGCATTCGGCTTTGTGCAACGGCCATATCCAGACCTCTGCGAGCCGCCTTCGTGCTATCGCCTAATTGCAGATATAGCTGCCGTGCTTTAAAAAAATTTTTAAAAACCGCTTCCTGATTATCCAAATCACGGTAAATGATTGCCTTTCTGTAAAATACCAGGGCAATCCGTTTTGTATCTTTCTGAAAGGTTGCTAACCGAAGCAGGCTATCGGCAAAAAATAAGGCGCTATCATATTCTTTTAATTGAATGTGGTAGAAATTTTTGTAGTCTAAAAGAATTGGTTGAAGGGTATCATTTTTATTTTGAAGTTTAGATAAAGCTTGATTTAAATGTTGAATTTTAACTTTTATATCCTCTTCGTTTTTAGACTTTTGAAAAAAATGATATACTGAATCTTCCTCCTTATTATTTATTTTCACTTCATCATTTTGAACCTGATGAACACAAGCACTGGACAAAGCTAAGAATAAGACACAAAGGATTTGGCAGGGAAACTTCATAAGACGAAAATAGAAAAAAGGCCGCTTATAAGCGGCCTTTTAAATCAAAATTGATTTTTATTAATCACCTCCGGGATTTTCCTGGTTCGAATCGGTATTTCCGTCTTCACTTGCATAATAATCTTCGGTAGTCTTCGTAAGATCGGCCAGGTTTTCTTTTGTACACGAGGTAAAATTGAACAATCCGGCCATCAACAAAAGTGTAATAACTTCTTTTTTCATCCTTAAAAAAATTAAAATTTGACATTATGAGCCCGCCCGACAAGTTTTCGGGATTTGGGACTGGATTGGGAAGTTTGGGTTTCGCCGGAGTCTTAGGAAGACTTCCCAATTTCCCCAAGACACCAGAAACCCTTGCTGTACTGATTGTTTTTCAGTGACAGGTCAAAGTAAAGATGGAAACTACCGACAGTAGTGGACACAAAGCAGACATTGCCCGGACAAGTTTGTCCAACTTTTTTGTCTAAAGATTTTTATACATTTATAGCTGAATTTTTTTACCTGAAAATGACCAATAAATTAGTTGATAAAGCTTTTGAAAAAGCCGGAAAGGATTCCGAAAAGGATTCTGTTTATGGAAGGGCTGAATATTTAGCTGAACATATTATTGAGGAATATAAATTTCAGGTTTCATCTAAAACACTTACCAGATATCATAAAAAGGAATATTCACCTTCTCACCCCCTGACCGATTATCTTTCTCAGTATTTAGGTTATGAAAATTATGGAGCATTTGTAAGTAAGGAATCAGAATTTACCTCTAAGATGGAAGAGAAAAGGCTTAAAAAAAATAAAGTTTGGAGTATCCCTTTGATTCTATTTCTATTATTAGGAGGTTCGGCTTATGTAGGTTTCCAAAGCGGCAAGGAAGAGTGTATGATTTGGAAAGAGGACCATTTTGAAAGAATTACCTGTAGCGGCGCAGGAAATGAAGAATTATTACGGACATTTCGGCTTGAGAATTTTAAAAAAATAACACCAATCAATACTATTACTACTTTCTTTACAAACGGGAAGGTTCAAGTTTGGTATGATAAATCGAACAAGGAGCTTGAATTTTTTACAGCGCCCGGTCTCCACCCGATTAACGGAAAAACTCTAAAACCGGTTACTCCTTACATTATTGAAAAATATATTAGAAAATAGCTATGCTTCAATAGCACCAGAATGCACATCCTTATATTTATTGTTGCTTTATGTTTCAGCATCTAATACTGCATTTTCATGGAATTTTAGAACGGAATTGGGTTTTACTGCAGCCATTCTTTGACCTGCCATCAACCGGGAATTTAGATTTGGGATAGGCCGCCCGAAAATCCTGACTTTGGGTTTAATCCGCTATAAGGCAGGCTAATTTCTAAATTCCGGACCTTTGCTTTTTCAAAAAATGGTAAACGGTAAAATGGCTCGTAAGGTGAAACAACAAGAGGGGTGAAGTTCCAACCGGTTCCAATAAGGACAAGGGTGAAAGAAGATCAGATCCGGCCCCGATTTTTATACAAATTGCCAATGCGTGCAAAGTTGTTTTTATACTGCACATTTTGAGAATCATCTATTTGTCAATCTTTAAAATTAATTCCCTCAAAAGAGTCCCTCTTGCTGTTCCTGTTCTCACCTAATTGGTCCTTGTAGCCCTATCTATTGCGACAAATAAATAATAAGATTGGCCCTTGAACTTTGGCAAATAGGTTACATCTATATGCAGATATCCTGGTTTGTATGCTTTAAATTTTTTGGCAATATCTCTCTTTTCTTGGGGTACTTGGTTGATGTTTTCCCTCACAAAACATCTGTAAAGAGAACTTCTTGAGATGGCGTTTTTTCCCTCTAATAAGGACTCCCAGGCTTCGTGGATAAGCAGCCAGGTGGAGCGTCTCAAACTTATAACAACTGCTTTTTCTAGATCGGTCAAAGCATATTTAATGTTATGGGGTTTACACGAAACATCTTGAACAAAATCCCTGTTCTTCCATTTTGAAATGGTCTTTTGAGAAACGTTAAACCTACTGGCTAATTCTGAATTTGAGTACGAATATTTATATTCGTAGTGGCATTGGAATGATAGATCTGTTGCATAATTATTTTTATTTGTCGTAAAACAAAAATAATCAACTTTTTTATCTATCCCCTTCTGGGGTTTTCTTTTTAGCTAGGTCTACAAAGAAAACCCAGAAGGGGACTAAATGCCATTAACAATGTGGTGAAACTTTACAAATAACGCTATAAAACAAATTAAGAAATATGGAATTAAAAAGATCTTTACAAAAAATATCTTAAAGAATACAGACGACTCTAAGAAAACGTTAGGAAATTTAATGCGGGTTATAAAAAGTGAAATCCCTCATTTTGATAATGAAGAGTTTAAAAAACTTCTTGAAATGAGAAATACTTTCATCCACAATTTTCACAAAGATTTCTTGGCAGTAAATGCAAAAAAAGAAAATGACCTTTCTGAATTTGTAACAACGCTATTTAATTTAACAAATAAATATACTAATATTTTCACAGGTCTGACTTCGATTTCAGTAACAGCCATTTCTAAAGGAAAAATATCAACAGATGGTATTTAGGAGAACGAAAATAATTTAATAAAATATATTTTAGATCAGAAAAAAGGAAGTAACAAAAATTAACTACTTATAACATCGGTGAATCGATAACACCGGGCAAACGAGCAATAAATTCCCAATAATTAGTGGTCGGCTGTAAACCCTGCAATTAAATTATGTTTAGTTATCCAATTCAGTAATGCAAAGCGGAAATAAAGTGCACCTAAAATTTGAAATATTAGTATCGCAAATTAATTAATTGAGGATGTATCGTTTTTAGGGTTTTATTTTTTCAATAATTGTTAAGTCATGAATTGGTTGAGGAGGTTTGAAAAGCTTCATATAACGAAGCCATAATGATTCTGGCGATTTAGTTTCTGAAGCGTTTTTTAAATTATTCCAAGGGATTTTTGGATGTTTGTGATGGGTTAAATGATAATTAAAATTAAGGATCAATAGGCTTAAAATTCTGGGCAATCTTAAATCTAAGGCTCCATCCATAACATGAAATGGGGTTCGGATATGGTAGATCCACTGAAGTGATGACCAGCTAAATGCCAATGCAGCATAACAGATTGCCAGTGTTTGCCAATTCCAATGAAAAAAACTTATTGCAGCCCACCAAAAGAGGATGGCAGAAATTAATTCCAATCGCATGAAAGTCCATTTTTTCGAATCGATAAGATCAAAAATATGAACATAAGTCATAGTGCTTTTATAGGTTCTAAGTTTCTTTACAAAGGATAAGGGTAAAAGAGGCAAAATAATTGACGCAACTACGGGTAAAATCCAAAGACCACCGATGATAGCGAAGTAATAAATAACAATTTTTTTTCGTCCGGATTCACCTGGGAAAATTACATCTGCTAATTCTGTACGAGATCTGTTTCGTGAATGATGACTTTTATGGTAGGCAGAATACAATCTAAAATTTCACAGCTATCCGGAAGTTTTAGCAAAAATCTACATTTCCTTTGTTAGGTACCGGTTTTATTGATTCAATTCTTTTTTATGGAGAAAATAAGTCTGTTTCAAATGCAAATTTAGTTTGTTTATTGACTTTTTTTGCTCCTTC
>JBGSWA010000119.1:0-15517 GCA_041752645.1 Gillisia sp.
TCTCCTCATCCTGATTCAGGTTAGTTAAAAATTCCTTTCTCTTATGGAGCATTTTTTTTGCAACCTCCACCAAACTGTCCAGGTCTACTGAGAAACTTCTCATTCCAGTTTTGATTTGTGCTGGTTCAAATTCCAATGCACCCATTGCTCGGGTACCTATAAAGCACAATTTCTCTACAGGATTCATGCTATTTTCAGATCTCCCCTGTTGAGCCAGCCAAACATTAATCAACTGACTCCCATACTTGTCAGGTAAAGCATCAGACAGCAAGCCTGGCAAACCTTTAAAAGTGTCTTCAGTTTGATTTCGACCTTTTCTTAATTCAGGAAAACTATAAATTCTTGAACCCTGTGCAACTGGCATTTTGATTGGTGATAAATCCCAACCTCTTTCGATAAATTTCGAGTCGTATTGAAAATATCCCAATTGCTGTGATTCATCCCAACGAACTGCTCCTGCAAATTCGCCCCATAATTTTATCTCGGCTACATCTACCATCCTAAATCCTCTTTTTCAGTTTTACTCTGCTTCTTTGGTGAAGCCTGTTTTCTTTTCTTTTTCTTCAGTTTTGCATATTCTATTGGACTTATTTGGTCCTGAACCTTAAATGCATCCATAACATATAGTACATCAAGCACCCTTAAAACCCGAAGTAGGCTATCTATCCTTACTTTCTCCCCCCTTTCCAACAAGCTAATGGTAGATCGGCTTACACCTGCTTCGCCTGCTATTTGGTCTTGAGATTTATTCTGATTTAACCGATGGGATTGAATAAATTTCCCAATGGTTTCCATTAAGGATTTATCCGACCTCTCCCGCCATTCTATGTTTGATTTATCATTCATAATGATAATTGGTTTGTATTTCTGAATGCTTTCTCATACAATTATATAAAATATTAGCAAGAAATAAAATAAAATGTATGATATCTCATTCATAACAAATAAAAGTAGATAAAATGAGTGACTTATCATTCAAATTGACTAATAAAAATAGAATAAAAAAAATTGAAATATACTAGCCTCCTGCCTATACAGCTCTCAAGATTAAAATATCATTGGAATCAGTAACCAGGAAATAAACTCAGCACATACCTTTGACAATTAATCTAATTTTTTCCTACATTGCCTTTTATCTGAATCGGTTTTTAATAATTAATCTATGGACACTTTTTCCACCTTAAAAGAGCTTCTCAGGGCACTCCAAATGGAGGAAAAATTGCTGTCTGAGATGTTCGTAAAGAGGAAATCCCTGGAATACCGGTATGAGTATGCCCTGGAAATGGTTGACCATAAGGAGGAGAAAATTCAGTTTCTTTTGGATCATTCCGTTATTACTAAAAATGATGACTTCCTGGAACTGGATACTCAATACCTTGAATTTTTTGAAAACATTCTCGGGGTGAATGAAGAAATAAATACTTCCTATATCAATGAAAACATTAAAAATGTAAGGGATAATATCAATTACTTTTTAAACGAAAAGAATGAGCTTCGAAAGTATAATTACTTGCGATATATTAAAAACACCTTTAAAAAAATTGGAGTAAGCACCGTTAAAAATGTAGTTGATCTTCGCCGCAATATAAATACCACCTTCAAGAATGAACCTAACTACAAGAATAAGAAGACCAAACTTGAAAATCTGGACCGTAAGAGACGCTATATTCTAGATCTTATATATCAAACAGAATCTCTGATCTCCGAGGAAGAGAAAACTTTTTTTAAATCTGCCCTGGATGAGGAATTGAACCTCATCATTATCGAACTCAAAAGGGATCTCATTGAATGCTCCCATAATTTGATCGAAACAGAAAAGCAGATCATCGAGTTTCTGAATCAAATCAGATATCAGACCGGGTTTATAGAAAAGCTTCGGAAGGTAAAATATTTGAAAGACCAGTTTATTATTAAGGACAGCACAAATCTCGAGGAGGTTCTCCGGGGAACCAACTTAGTCACCTTTGAAAGGCAACCCTCCTATCCGTTGAAATTGTCCCTGGATCTTTTGGGTTCCGATGATGTTTTTGAATCAATTAAAGCAATGGCTGGACGCATCAAGACCCAGGCTCAAATTAAAATCCCTGTCGCCGATACCATCTCCCAGGATCAATTGGACACCCAAATAGAAGAGGAAATTTTAATTAACCTGGAAGAGGTCAAAAATAAATTCATAGCTGCCGGGAATAATCTTTTCGATTTTTTACTGAACTACGATTTTTTAAAAGAAGTTCCTTTGGCTGAGAGACTTACAATTTATTGCCAGTTGATCTCGCAGTATGAAAACAATTTTGAGATCAGCGCTCATTACGAAATTTACCAGGATATTGAATACACCCTGGTATATCCAAAATCTTATTAGATGCAACAAATTCCAAAATATACCGCCGAGATCTTTGAGGTGCTGAGCAAAGGAAAATTCCTTTGCTCGAATAGCGAAAATGACCTAAACCGCAAACTCTATGGGGTATTGGAGGATGAAAGTCATTACGAACTGCTCACTTCCTACTTTGAAAAAATCAACTTCAATTTAGAAAAAGGCGACGGATATTTTTATTTCAGCAGAAATGAATCCAAGGTAAACCTTGAGCGTAAACTTGAAACAGCATTTAAATGGATAGATATTCTGGATTTTTTCAAAACCTATGATGCTGCTTTTGGTTCGGGCTTTCGTTTTAGCATCGCAAATATTACCGTGCGGCTTAATACAGACGCAGACTTAAAGTCAAAACTAAAAGCCCTAAAGAAATTCACTAAAAAAATTAATCACACGGAGGCGGTCTCAAAACTTGTGGAGCAACTCTTAAAGGATAATTTTATTGAATTGGAGGATGAAATCACAAACAGCTATAAAGTGCTTTCATCTTTTGGATACCTTGAAGAGCTAATAATTGCTATACATATACCTGAAGACATTGCAAATGAGATCCCTGAATAAAATAATTTTCATCAATAGCGCTGCCTCCAATTATGCTGAAATAAGCCTGGACGGAAATGTGCATTTAATAGGTACCCAGGGGGTAGGAAAAAGTACTCTTTTAAGGGCTATATTGTTTTTTTACAATGCCGATAAAACCAAACTGGGAATCCCCCGGGAGAAAAAGAACTTTGACCAGTATTATTTTCCCTTTCAAAATTCATATATTATTTACGAGGTAAAACGGGAGGATATCATCTATTCTGTTATAGCTTTTAAATCCCAGGGCCGGGTGGCCTTCCGGTTCTTTGATGCCAGGTACCGCCAGGACTACTTTATTGATGAAACGGGAAAAGCCTTTCTTCCAATTGAGCAGACTTCCTCTGGTTTTGGGAAGGAGGTGTATTATACCAGGATCGTTCATAATTATGAAGAATACCGCAACATAATCTACGGAAACAATAAAGGCCTTGCCGCGGAATTCAGAAAATATGCACTCCTGGAAAGCCGGCAGTTTCAGAATATTCCCAGGACGATTCAAAACGTATTTTTAAATTCTAAACTGGATGCTGCTTTTATTAAGGAAACCATCATAAAATCCCTGAGTGAAGAAGAGATAAAAATCGATTTAAGCACCTATGCCCACAATCACCTAAGGAATTTTGAAACAGAACTCAACGATATCAGAATCTGGTCGCAAAAAAATAAAGCAGGTAAGATCATTGTGCGGACTCAGGCGGAAACTGTAGCAAAGGCGAAAAGAGCATATTCATTTACAGAACAGGAAAAAAAGAGTTTTGTAAAACAATTAGGCTGGTTCCTCAATGGAATTAAAATTTCAAAACCTAAATTAGAGAAGGATTTAAATAAATCCAGGGAGGAAGAAGGAAAATATAAAACCCGTTTAGGCTCCTATCAGGATTCCTTCAAAAAACAGCAACAAGCTCTTAAAACGCAAATAGGGGTGATCACCAATACCCTCAAGGATCTAAAGGAGAGCAAAGCTGGGTATGATGCGAAAAACATAGAGGAGCTGCTTCCCAGAATTGGAGGAAAATCACAATTGGTTGTATCAAAACAAGAACTGCAGGGTCAGCGCAGGTTATTAACTGCCAAATTTGAATACATTGAACAAAAGTACCTGGCCCGGCTCAACCAATTTGAAATACAACTTGAAAAATTCCAAAACAAGATCACCGGGGAAAAACTTGAACAAAAAGAGACCTTTGGTGTTTTTAAAGATAACCTTCGCCTGCAATATGAAGGCATTATAGCCCAAATTAAAAGCCAATACTCCGACTCGCTTTTAACTGCAGAAAATGAAATCCAGAAAATAAACGATTTAATCCAGGGCATTGGGATAAGGGAGGTAAAAATTCAGCTTAAACGATTCTTCGAAAAAGAGCTGGAGGCGATCAAGGCTGAGAAAGCAGCACTCATCGCCAAAACCTCTAAAGCTGAAATCACCGTAGAGAATGCCTGGATGGAAATATCCCACCTCAGAAAACAATGGGAACTCGAAGATAAGGATACGGAAAATTCTCATAAACTGAGAATTGAAGAAGTGAATAAATCCCTACAGGAAATAGAAAAAAAGATTTCAGTCACACAGGCAAAATTAAGTGACAGCAAGGGCTCCTTTTACAATTGGCTGAACATTCATATTCCCGGCTGGGAGAAGTCCATAGGAAGGGTCATTGACCAGGAACATGTGCTTTGGAACAAAGGTCTCAATCCGACCATGAGCGAGATTGCCCCCGGGAACTTTTACGGGGTAAACCTGGATTTAAATGCGATTGACAAACAGGTAAAAACCCTTGAGGATTATGAAAATGATCTCCTAACATTTTCCGGGGAATCTTTCGCCCAGCAAAATATAAAAACTAAGACTGAAGAAAATTTAGTGAAAGAGAAAGGGAATTTAAAGAAAAAGTTCCTGCCAAAAATCAACAAACTCAAAGAGGAAATATCAACCCAGGAATATCAAAAGGATCAATTCTCCAGAGGCCTGACCAAAACAGAAAACGAGCTTGATGAATTGACAAAGAAAGCAGCTGCTGAGAAGGAAATTGCAAACCAGAAAATTCAGGAAGCGCTCAAGGAATTAAAAGGAAAGAAACAACAGGCAGAAGAGGGGCTGGAAAAATTAAACGCCAGGCTAAAGAGGGAGACCTCCGCTAAGAATAAAGAACAGAAGGACCTGCTGCTCCAGGAGGAGGAGAATATGGAATCCCGATTACAAATTCTTGAGCTAAGAGCAAGGGAAAAGGAACAGGAAACCGCAGAGAGAATAAAAGAAATCAAGGACGAGGAAAAATCTGAATTAGTTAAAAAGGGAGCAAATACCGGAGGTATTGGCATAATCGATAAAGGGATTGAGGAGATTGACAAAGAATTGAGTTTTATTGAAGCCAATACGCCTCTTGTTATTGAGTATCAAAAAGACAAGCGGGATTGGTTTGACAAGGAGCCTGAATTTAGAAATCAAAGATCCCTGTTACATAAAGAACTGGAGTCAAAAGAAGTAGACTATAATAAGAAGGAGCAAAGCCTTCGGGATCAATTAAAGGTCCACCGGGAGGTGGTTACGAAATTGGAGCTTGAAAAAGAGCAGCTTTTAAAGGATCTGGAAAAATATGAAGAATTTAAAAAGCTGGAATGGTTTCCAATGCTCGAAAAGTTTTTAGAGCAATCCACCCCCGCGGATAGCACAGCCTTTAATGGTACAAGAATCATAGAGTCCATAAAGGAAAAACAATACGTAAGCAGTGAAAAATTAGCCAATCTAAAGGAAGTAATCACAAAATTCACAGGAAATTTCGGGGAGGATAATATTTTCAATTTCAAGACGCGTTTTAACAATACAACCGACTTTTTGAATTTTGCTGAGGATCTAAAGGAATTCCTGGAAGAAGACAAAATTTCAGAATATGAAAATAGAGTCAATGAACGTTTTTCGCACATCATTAGGCAAATAGGTAAAGAGACCGGAGAAATGCTTTCTAAAGAAGGCGAGATTAATCAGGTCATTAAAAAGATCAATACAGATTTTGTTGCCAAGAATTTTGTGGGGGCCATAAAAAGTATGGAAATGAGGACGGTGGAGAGTTCTAACAAAATCATGAAGCTCCTGGTTGAAATAAAAAGCTTCAATGATGAAAATGGGATGATATTGGGAGAAACCAATCTCTTCTCATCAGAGGATCAAAATGCCAACAACGAAAAAGCAGTGAAACTGCTGAAGCAGTTACTCTCGGAGATCAACTTTTTCAAGGCCGATGAACTTAAACTTTCCGATTCTTTTGGCCTTGAATTCAGAATAGTAGAAAACGAGAATGATTCGCAATGGGTAGAAAAACTTTCGAATGTGGGGTCCGAAGGCACGGATGTACTGGTCAAAGCGATGATCAATATTATGTTGTTGAATGTTTTTAAAGAAAATGCTTCGAAAAAATTCAGCGGGTTTAAGCTTCATTGTATGATGGATGAAATCGGTCGGCTCCACCCTAATAATGTGAAAGGCATATTGAAATTCGCCAATGATCGGAATATTTTATTGATCAATGGCTCCCCTACCAGTTATAACGCAACGGAATACCGGTACACGTACCTGCTTTCTAAAAATGAACAAAATAAAACAACCGTAAAACGCCTGGTGCACAAAATACCAACAGTAAAGAGCCTATAACAAATGAAACTTCCCCCAAGAGTAGCGAGAGTCTTATTAAAATTATCTGATGGGGAAACCCTACCCGGAGGTGCATCCAAACACGCAGTGATTGAAGATTTAATTCAGGAAAACATCTTATTTCGAACTGGAAAAGTAAGAAAAATAATAGGCCTCAATAGTAGAAATAATCTTGATTTTTACCTCAACAACAGGTATTCAATTAAAGATCTTGGAAAATATGTAGCAGCCTTCGGGCTGGTTGAGTTTTCCAGGGCCTCCACCGTTGATATCACCGGAGATTCCAAGTTGCGATCCACCCGAGTATTTAAAGGCTTCCTGGTAAATTGCCTCACCCCTATTTCTGCAACATTAAATTCAGAAGCCATTACCATTGAACCCAGGGAGGGCCTCTTCCACTTCATCTATGATTTTGAGAATTTTATTCCTGCCTCCCAGGCAACCATCGTAGGAGTGGAAAATTCAGAAAATTTCAGAAAGCTCAAAGAACAAGCCTATTTGTTCAAAAATATCACCCCTTTATTTGTGAGTCGTTATCCGCAAAACCAAAGCAAAGATTTTATTAAATGGATAAAATCCATTCCTAACAATTATCTTCATTTCGGAGATTTCGATATGGCCGGGATCGGAATTTACCTCAACGAATACAAAAGGCACTTTCCTAGCAAGAGCCGGTTTTTTATTCCAGAAAGACTAGAAGAACTGATCAAGAGCTCCGGGAGTCGAAAAAGGTACAACCTGCAAAAAGTGAGCTTTGATATTTCTGGTATAAAAGAAGAAGGCCTTTTAAAGCTTATTGATCTGCTACACACCTATAAGAAAGGACTGGATCAGGAAAAGTTTATTGTGGAGCAGTAAATTAGATGATTCCAACAACCACCATTTTGAAAAATAAAGTAGCTTACAAACCTGGGAAGGCATGCCACGGCACCTTTTGGCAACCCGTTGAGATGGCGGAATATTCAAAAGTGAATACTCCTGAAAGAGCCATTAGCAATCCCCGGAAAAAAACATTAAAAATCGAGAGTAACTTTTCTGTAAAGAACAGATACCATCTTAGGCTCCTCCATAAAAGGTTAGGCTAAGCATTCAGGGGAAATTTTAGGTGTTCCGGTTAAGAAAAGGCACATTAAACAAGAAGCTACTGTGCTAAGGAAGTCTTGAGAATAATAAAAAATTGTTAATTTATTAAGTGACCAAATTCCTTAAAATGCTAAAAAACCCTTCAAAAAACGCAAATCATTCCTAAATTATATTAATTACGGGTTTTATCCTACAAATCAGATTTAATGTTAGTATGTTTGAGAAAATTTAATTACCCTTCTTATAGCATTTTGTTTAACCATGGGAAAAGATTTTTTTTTAATCTTCCTTCCTTATTATTTTGTTCCAATATTTCAAATTGAAAATCGGTACTTGTTAATTACCTGGATTACGTATCCCCATTTATTGATTAAAGCGATAAACTAAAAAATTATGCCCCAGCAACCCCCTTTTAGTAAGGTCTTCCAATTTATGTCTGCTCCCAGTGTTCTATTGCTGCCTGACGCTCCTAGATTCACTGTTGTAGCAGTAAACAATGCCTATCTGGAAGCAGTTAATTCATCGGAAAAAGATTTAATAGGTAAAGGGATCTTTGAAGCATTTCCTGAAAATCCAGGAGACAGGGTCTCAAAAGGTGTTGAAAAATTAAGAAACTCCCTGAATCTTGTAATGGCAAAAAAAGATTCACATAAAATGCAGCTTCAAAAATACGACATCCCTATTCGAGGGACTACAAACTATAAAATCAAATATGCAAATGTTCAGAATATTCCAATAAAGGATGACAACAACAACATCACCCATATTTTGCACTCGATTGAAGATATCACTGATAAAAAACAATTGGAAACATCCCTTGAAACTCAAAGGCAGCGTTTCAGTGATCTATTCCTGCAGGCTCCTTCTTGCATGGGAATATTAAAGGGGCCCGATCATGTGTATGAATTGGCAAATCCGCTCTATTTACAACTCTTAGGTGTAAAAGATGTTATTGGAAGGACCGTAAAGGAAATATTGCCGGAAATTGAGGCACAGGGAATTCTCAAGATCCTGGACACTGTTTATGAAACCGGGGAAACCTTTTTGGCTAATGAGATGCTTGTAAAATTTGATTTTCATAGAAACGGAGCACGCATTGACAGATTCCTGAACTTCAATTATCAGGCCATTAGAAATAATGACGGATATATAGATGGGATCCTTCTCTTTGCAACAGATGTAACTGAGCTGGTACTAGCCCGCAAAAAAACCGAGGAAAGTGAAAATCGCTATAAGGAGCTAATTCAGAATTTACCAATTGCAACCTATTGCTGTGACCTTGATGGACGCATCTTATTATACAACAAAGCGGCAGCAACCTTATGGGGGAGAGAACCCGAAATAGGAAAAGATACCTGGGGTGGATCCTGGAAGATTTATAGCGAGAATGGCAAACCACTTCCGCTGGATATGTGCCCGATGGCTATTGGAATAAGGGAAGATCGAAAAATCACCGATCAGGAATTAATTGTAGAGCGTCCCAATGGGGATAGACTAAATGTGTTGTCATACCCGGTTCCTTCCATGGATTTAAAGGGTCAGGTAACAGGAGTTGTCAATGTGCTGATTGACAATACCGAGCGTAAAAAATCAAAAGAGATTCTCAGGGAAAGCGAAAAAAAATACCGGCAGATCGTGGAAACTGCACAAGAAGGTATCTGGCTGATAGATGAAGAAAACAGGACTACATTTGTCAATAATAAACTTTGCGAGATCCTGGGATATGCCCGTGAGGAGATGATGGGAAAGGACATCTTTTTTTTTATGGACGAAGATGCAAAGCAATTTGCAATTCATTTAATGAAAAGGAAGAAGGAGGGAAATACCGCTCAATCACAATTTAAATATATTTCAAAATCCGGGAAGGAAGTTTGGACCCATATTTCTGCCAATCCCCTTTTTGATGAAGCAGGGATATATAAAGGAGGTCTGGCGATGGTTACCGATATTACCGAACAAAAAAACATAGATGAAAAATTAGGAAAATTAAACAAGGAACTTGATTTTCAAAACATTGAGAAAGAAAAACGTGCAGATGAATTAATCCTCGCAAACCTGGAGCTCGAATTTCAGAATAGGGAGAAAGAAATCCGGGCTGAGGAATTAAGCCTTTCAAATAAGGAACTCCTAAAAACAAATACAGAACTTGATCGTTTTGTTTACAGCGTGTCTCACGATCTGCGTTCCCCCCTAACCTCTATCCTTGGCCTTATTTCTTTTATTGAGGAAGACAGCAGGGAATCGGATACCCTTGAACAAGTGAAAATGATCCGGGTCAGTGTTAACCGCCTTGATGGATTCATTAAAAACATTCTAAGTTATTCTGAAAATAACCGCACCGGCCTGGAACTAGTAAAAATCCCCATCAAGAAAACCATACATGAGATAGTTGATTCGGTATGTAACATCAAAGATGCAAAAGGAATTTCATTTCAAATTGATATTGACGAGCAAATGCCATTTTATTCCGATTGGCAGCGTTTTAATACCATCTTGGAAAATCTTATTTCCAATGCCATTAAATACCATTCAAAAGAGGTTTCAGGCAGATATTTAAAACTGACCGGCACAACAGACAACAAAGAGTTAAAGCTCAGCATCTCGGATAATGGGATAGGAATTGAGTACGCGTACCACAAAAAAATATTTGATATGTTTTATCGCTTACCGGGCACAACATCCGGTTCCGGGTTTGGATTGTATATTGTAAAGGAAACCATTGATAAAATGCAAGGAACCATTGAGATCCAGTCTGAAAAAGGAGTGGGAACCACCTTTCATATTACCCTTAAAAATTTAAAAGAATGAAAGAGGATCGATCCCCCAGATTTGAATGTGTAATGGTAATTGATGACAACCTTATAGACCTCTATATTGCATCCCGCATGATCTCCAAGAACAATTTCGGAAAGACGGTCTTGCAGTATTCCTCTGCCTTAGAGGCGTTAAAATACCTGCAGGAAAACCAGGGCAACATTCCAGAATTGCCGGAGGTGATTTTTTTGGACATTTACATGCCCGGTATGTCCGGATTTGAATTTATGATAGAGTTTAAGAAACTCTCAACTCCTTTAAAAAATCTATGCAGGGTCTATTTCATTTCTTCATCCATTGACGAGCAGGACCTCTCTTGCGCAAACACCGATGAAAATATTGTGGCTATGAAGGAAAAACCCATTACAAAAGAATTCCTTGCCGATATTAAAATTAGCTAAAGGCACTCCCTTATTTTAAGTTGTGTTTTTTTTAAGAAATCTGCAGCCCTAGAAGGCATATCAATCAGTTTTGATCGGGCCAAGTTTTCTTGCAAAATAATTCCACCGCCCTGATTTATTCCGTTTCGGCAAGCAAATAGAATCCCCAGGAAAATGAATTCTACAACCAGTAGAAGGAAAAAATCATTTGTTGATCCAAATTATATAAAAATATTAAGAGGGGGGAAAGGTTATGATTTTGAAATATAAAGGCTCCCTAAGGATTCTGTGGGATTTGCAGCAGTTTAATATTCGTGCCTGCCGCATAAGATTCTTCTTATTCGAAAAGGTATTTCTCTCCTATCGGGGCCAGTATGTGCCCAAACATCCTTAACGCCTGGTTTACCTTTTCAATGTTTAAATTTTCTTTTCCCTGTTCTATTTTTCGTGCCACGCACAGTGCAACCCCCGCAAGTTCAGCAAATTCCTCCTGGGTGAGCTTATTTTCCTTCCTTTTTATTTTAAAACTGAGATACGTTTTTTATAATTATATGCAATAAGATATAATATATCAAATATAACAGTATTTATATGTGATAACATATAAAATAGCAGAATTTGCGATTTAGTGAAGGGCTTCAAACTTCCGGAAAAGGCCCGAGAGGGCTATCATTATAGACTAGGCTGAAGTAAAACCTTACTTCCAAATGAAATGGGATTTCAGAAAAGGTGGCTTTGCAACTATCATTCGGGATTATCCTTGTAATTCCCAGGGTTACATTGAGCGAACCAATGGAGCTGCAGGGCGAACTACGAATCGAACTTAAGCGCTCCCCAAATATTCCCACCGGGTTAGAGGCGGCAGGGTAAATTTCAGTTGATCCAAAAGATTTCTACCACAGCCTTAATTTCCCCTAACCACTTCAGTATCAAACAAACCTGCCGGGATGATAAAAAGTAGTAAGCCTGAAGGAAAAAATTGTGAATATCTCTTGGTCATTTTTTATATCTGCCCGGTTATTAATTATATTTTTGGCTCCTTAAAAAATATATTATGAGCATAACTTGGTATGAATGTAAGGTGAAATACAAAAAAACACACGAAACAGGAGAGCAAAAGGTGACTACAGATACCTACTTGTTAGATGCGGTATCTTATACCGAAGCAGAAGCCAGATTAACTGAAGAGATGAGGGCTTACACAAATGAGGATTTCAGGATCATGAACATAAAGGTAGCTAATTTCTCAGAGGTTCATCCCTTCGAAAATTCCGATCGCTGGTTCAAGTCAAAGGTATCTTTAATAGCACTTGATGAGGAAAGTGGGAAGGAAAAAAAAACCAACATCTATATGCTGGTGCAAGCCAATGATGTAAAAGAGGCTTTTGAGAATACCACCAAGGCAATGGAAAATACCATGGGAGATTACTCGATCCCCTCTATAACAGAATCTCCTATATTAGAGGTGTTTCCTTATTTTTCAGGGGAAGAAGATCCCTCGGAGAACATTGAGGTCCCGGAAACCGCTGAGACCTCGGAACTGGAAAATTAGGTCAGGTCCAGGCTGTTCAGATTTTAAATATTTCCAATTTTTGAACCGAAAACCTCTCCATAAAACACCTCCTGCTGCAGGAGGTGTTTTATTATTGGTATGCATCACCTTAGAGCGTACATGGCCCAAGAATCATTCAAGAAAATAAGATGACACTACAGAGGCAATTCAAGGCCATCCCGGTACAAAAAGACGGGAAAATGAATAAAATTTTTTTCTTTTGAATTGAATTTAGCTAGACACCTTTTTCCAAATAACGGCACCTAGTTTTACAATTGACAAAACGATAAAACCTACCACCAGGCCTGTTATAAACTCGAGAAGAATGCCAGGCAGATTTTTAAATATACCGTGCAGGTAATGGATGTTGTGTACAAAAATCCCTCCCGAAACCAAAAGTAAAGCTAGGGTCCCAATAATGGACAGGCCTATAATAACTTTTGGAAGCGCACCTACCAGGAACCTACCAATTTTATCAGAAATGCTATTTTCCTGATCATTAAAATCTATAAGTTTAGCGCCAAATTCATCCATCCTCACGATGAGCGCAACAATTCCATATACCCCGACGGTAGCTACCAAGGCAAGAAATGAAACTACAAGAATTTGGGAGAGCAGGGGTTCATTTCCAACGCTGCCCAGTGCTATAATAACAATCTCTATAGAGAGTATAAAATCCGTCAGGATTGCCGATTTTATTTTTTCCTTTTCTATACTTAAGACTTCCTCTTCGGTTAGTTTTTCAAGAATTGGGGTTTCCCCTTTGTGTGCATGAGGGAATAAAAACTCATATATTTTCTCGGCGCCCTCGTAGGCCAGGTAAAGGCCACCGAAAATTAATATAACAGTAACGGCAGCGGGCACAAAAGCGCTTAGCAAAAATGCAACGGGCAGAATAATCAGCTTGTTTAGAAATGAGCCTTTGGTAATTGCCCAGAGCACCGGCAATTCCCTGGAAGACATAAAGCCAGATGCCTTCTCCGCATTTACGGCGAGATCGTCGCCCAATATCCCCGCTGTTTTCTTGCCGGCAACTTTTCCCAGCACCGCCACATCGTCCATTAAAGCTGCAATATCATCGAGAAGCGCAAAAAATCCTGAGGCCATACTTATTTTTTAAATTTGAGAGCGCAAGATACATGTTTCTATCTTCAAATACTTTAGGAATCAACCCCCTTTATTTCTCATAAATCCAGGCTCCAAACAAATATTCAGAGGATCTTTTTCCCAATTTCTTAAAAAAGTATTGCTATAGGTTGGCAACTACTCTAGCCATAAGCAATCTCGTCAATAGGGTGTTTCCTCCCAAGAATATATTCCAGGATTTTTTACATTCGCAGGCAAGAGTAATAAGGATAAAAGTACTATTGCTCAGACCCCGGAACTATCTGTAAGGCGAACCTTCACCAATTCCCCGATGAGAAGCGATTGCTGTGAGGAAACTATTTTTGTTTAGGTGGTCCTTTAGATAAGAAGGTTTTTTGGTAAGCGGGGATCGCTGGGATCTGGAAGACTCATCCGCAATGGAGTTTTTGAAATAAGAGGCAGGAGAACCTTAAAGGCTGTCACCACCGGGAATCTTATTTGCTCTGATTCACAAAAAATCTCCTTCCCCATTCCAGGTATGTAAAATCAAAATTCCTTCTCCAACTCCGATGATGAAATATGACGTGAGAGAATTGACAGGAGTCCACACTTTGATTACATGATCAAAGTGAACCAGGAAAATGAATCCAAGCCCCAGAATAAATTTTAAAAAAATGCAGCATCCTTATGGGGTACTGCATTTTTATTATTTGATCCGGCCTTATCTTGAGATCCGGATCAGACTTTTTTAGGCGGTAAGGCAAAAGCAACGGCATCATGTTCAAAATGCCCCTTATGGGATCCATCGCAAAAGGGTTTGTTCTTGGAATGCCCGCAACGGCATAGTGATACCAGATCCCGGCCTCCCAGATCGTATGGATTCCCGGATTTGTCCAGGATTTCAAAATCCCCTTCTATTCTCAGCGATCCATTATTATTCACCGTAATTTTTGTCTTAGTCATCATCATTTTGTTTTTGTGTATTTATTAAATTGATTCCGGCTTGCTTTGAATAAAGCAAGAGACCTGATTTATCATCATAATCAATTAGAAGTTAAACTAAAGGAACGAAAAAACCCAAAGAAATGGCTAATTTTAGTCTTTAAAAGAAAAAAAAGCAGCACAAGTAGGTTAACTGGCATTGAATGGATTTAAATTGCTTGTGTTTTTTGTGCAAATTAATTTTTAATCAACCTGATGTGGTTCAGTTCTCTCATCAATGATATCCATCATAACCCGGATGGTCTGTTCGTCTATATCCTCAGGAAATTCTTTCGAATTATCCGAGTTTTGATACTCGCGTGCAATTGCCATTGCCTGAATCAAATTGACAGCCTGCTCCTGATCACACCACGGCTTTTCAGCAAGTTGTATCGGTAAATCCCATAGAATAAGATCCCCCCGTTTTGTTGTATTCCACAGCTCAAGGTTATCTATCTGCAGGCCAGGGAAGTTTAGCGGTGTACCTTTAACTCCGTCATTATATATGGTCCAAATACCCACCTCAATATTATTATTTTGCATATCCACTATTTTTGACCGTAAGATCTGGAGTATTCTGATTCGTTTTCAAAAGTAATTAAAAAGATTTTACAATTCGGAAAAAGTTTATAAAGTTCAGATCCAAAGTACTTCTTGATCTCAAGGTTTTTTCAAAATGCTGCTGAAAGAAGACCGGGGTATTAACTGAATTTTACCTTAAATGGATACCTTCGAAATTTGCGGGTAATAAAGGAATTCTCTTAAATTCAAAAGCCGGTAAAACCTGATAAAAATAAAGTTATAATTTACTGGAAAACCCCAAAAAACATTGGCAAAAAAAACAATGGCCCTTGGAAATCTTTACAAAAGAATTCGATCTTTTTGATCTCTTGAAAGCAACAAACCGATACATGATGTTTCTGCTAAATGCGTTTTCTGCAGCTCAATTCCCAATGCAGCAACTCTCCCGGATATAATCTTAAAAAATTTTAAAAGCCTGATATTTATCATTTTAA
>JBGSWA010000120.1:0-3260 GCA_041752645.1 Gillisia sp.
ATCATTAATGCTCATAATAATGCTAATTGCCCATTGGGCTCACAGTCAGGTTCCTCACCTTGACGGAAAAATAAGCGTATCCATTCAGAATGGTACAATAGACGCTGAATTGACCCTGAGCAACTTACCTAAAACGAACAATTATACCCTATGGTTAAATTCCGGATTAAATATTGAATATTTCAGAGATGCAGAAAACCAATTTAATTATTCATACAATACGGAATATAATCCTGAAAATTCTTCGGAAGCTCTGCAACATTATTTTCCTGCCAATGATGGTAAAAGCAGGTACTTACCGGATTCCTTTATGGTAAAGTACACCGGGAAATTTCCGGTGATTGAAGATACATCAAAAGCTTATGATTGGGGCGATTGGAAGGGCAATATGGCTTTTAATGGGAAGACCCTGAGGGCTTCAGAACAAAGTGCCTGGTATCCAATCTTATACAACAAAACAGAAGATGTAGTAATCGATAAATACACTTTTAATCTTGAGGTAGCCTGGAAAGATTGTGAAACGCTTTATGTAAACGGAGATATCCCTAAAAAAGTAAATCAGGCTGTTTTCAAATCTGAACAGGCCGTTCCCATGTTGCTGTTTTTGGGAAACTATAATTACAAAAAAGTAGATAAAATATATGTTCTCAACTCTGAACTTGATAGCAATAAGCTCAACACCCTCACAAAAACAACAGTGGATATTATTGGTTTCTACGAAAAAATGCTGAAAATTAAATATGGTAAACCTGTTGTGTATATAAGTACAACACCCGTTTCCAAAAAAAACGAATGGATGTTTGTAAGCTATCCAACGATTGCAGTCGTTGGCATCGATCAATATAAATTAGACAATTATTTCGACAACCAAACCTACACCTTCAAACAAAAATCGAATATCACTTTTATAGCGCATGAATTAGCGCACTATTATATAGGCACAAAATTTGTTCCTAACAGTGAGTTAAGATGGTTCTTTCTCGAAGGATTGAATGATTACCTATCTATTAAAGCAGCCAAAGAATTATTAGGCAGCAATATCTACCAAATAATCATAGATAGCTATATCGATAATCTGAAAGATTTCAAACCGATACCCTTGAATCAAATAAAGGTTGCAAGTGAAATTAATGAAACGTATCGCTATAAATATACCCCTCTTTTACTCCTATCTATTGAACAGGAAATTGGGGAGTCTGCCATGTACAAATGGATTGAAATACTGATCAATTCAAAAAACGAAACTACAAATTATACATTCTTTATTAACTCGCTCAAATCGGCCGGTGTAACAGAAGATCAATTAAAAAAAATAACCGATATCTATATTACGGACCCTCATGCCAAAGAAAACATCATTCAAAAATTAAAATAACCAGGGATATCCTCCCTGAATTTTCAAGAGGAAGGCGAGTGTAACTCAATAAAGTATTGCACTATGACTATGAACGCTTTATAAATAGAAGCTACCTGATTTGAAACTCAAATGTTAAAAAAATGAGACTTTTAAAAGAATCCTGAAACCTTCCATTTAAAATAAAAACAAGATACGCACTGAAAATACCATTACCGAAAGGTTACCATTGCAACCTCTACAAGCTTCTCTTTCCGAAATACATGCATCTATTCTATCCCAAAAGCGCATGGAATAAGAAGTATTCCTAAATGAAACCCGCCCTATTAACATACCGAATGCACTAAAAACCGCAATACGTCGTTTATTACCCGCATTGTTTTCATTTATATAAGTCAGGGTACAAGCTGACAGGAAAATGATTTTACAAGGAGAAATAAACCGAAGGCACCCGAAACCTGACAGACCTGATAGCTAAAAACCAGCGGAAAGGAACAACCCGGGGTTAAAAACTGTACTTCACGAAATAATACTTCGACAGTTGTTGTTATATAGAGGTAACTTGTAGAATAACTACAGGTAAAAGCATATAGGAGACATGATTACCTGTTTATATTGCTACTGCATTTTCCTTTTTGAAGTATTCCATTAAATCTCCCCCTTTACTTCATACGATCGGATAGCCATATGGCTATGAGTACAAAATGTATAATAATATTCTTCATAAAAATTATTGTAAAGTTTTAAGAAGTTGATGAACCAATAAGAGCATTTCTCTTTATAAAATGTTTATCAACAAAATCCCGGTACATTAATAAACTATCGGTTTAATTAGTCATGGCTCATTTAAACATTGAACAAGCAGTTCATAAATCGATCGATCCCGCTACAATGGATATTACCGAAAGTATGGATAAGGCCTACATCCGGCACCTTGCCTCTATTGTGGAATCTTCTGAGGATGCCATAATCAGTAAATCTTTAGATGGAACCATAAAAAGCTGGAATAAAGGCAGCGAAAAAATGTTTGGGTACACATCAAAAGAAATAATTGGAAAGAATATCTCGCTTGTAATTCCACCTGAATTTATCGTTGAAGAACAAAATATTCTTGAGCGGCTTTCCAAAAATGAAATCATAGATTCCTATGAGGCAGTAAGAATCAAAAAAAATGGAGAAAAATTCTATATTTCCCTCACGGTATCTGCCTTGAAAGATCAGACAGGAAAAATAATCGGTATTTCTAATATATCACGGGATACTACTTCGAGAAAAAAAACAGAAACAAACCTTATAAAAGCCAATTTAGAACTTGCTTTTCAGATTGAAGAAAAGGAAAAACGGGCAGACGAATTAATTGTAGCGAACATAGAACTTGTTTTCCAGAATAAGGAAAAGGAAAAACGAGCTATTGAGTTATCTGTTGTTAACAGAGAACTTAAAATTTCTGACAGACAGTTGAAAGAAGCCAACAAAGAATTGGAAGCCTTTTCCTATTCTGTTTCTCATGATTTAAGAACCCCCTTACGTGCAGTTAGTGGATTCTCTTCCATGCTTAAAAAAAAGTATGAATCTAAATTAGATAAAGAAGCCAACAGAATTATAGATGTTATAGTAGATAACACGACTCTAATGGGGAAATTAATTGATGACCTTCTGACGTTTTCAAAAATGGCAAGACTGGAAGCGATGCATGAAAATATAGATATGAAACAATTGGCCGAAACTTGTATTTCGGGACTCATGCAAATAGAAAAAAAAACAGACTATGTTATTTCGGTATATCCCATGCCCATGTGTAAAGGCGATGCTGCTATGCTAAAACAGGTTTGGTATAATTTAATCAGCAATTCCATAAAATATAGTTCAAAAAAAGACTATCCAAATATAGAAATAGGTACTATAG
>JBGSWA010000121.1:0-6346 GCA_041752645.1 Gillisia sp.
CCTAAACTACTTTGACAACCGGAGCACAAACGCTTCGGCAGAGTCATTCAACGCAAAAATAAAAGCCTTCAGAGCACAGTTTAGGGGAGTGAGGAACGTAGATTTCTTCCTATTTAGACTGACAAAAATTTTTGCATAACACCAAAATCCCACAACTTTTTGACTTGATCCCTTTTTGACTTGATCCATTAAAATAAAATTGTTCTGAAATATTCCATAAAAAAAGCTCCCTTTTCAGGAAGCTTTTGGAGGCATCGAGCGGATTCGAACCGCTGTGCGAGCTTTTGCAGAGCTCTGCCTAGCCACTCGGCCACGATGCCATTTAATTTGAGTTGGCAAATGTAACATAATTTTCCAGTTTCCGAAGGAAAATTAACGCGATTTACTTCTGGAAACTCTAACCATCCCGACATCCCCGCCAATAGGTGGATTTATTTTTGAAACAGCAACCTTTACCTTTTGTACCAGTTTTAATTCCCTCAGGATGCGGTCCAGAATTCGTTCAGCAACGGTTTCCAGCAATTTGGTTCGTATGGTCATTTCTTCTTTTACAATTTTGTTAAGATGTACATAATCTATGGTATCTCTTAATTCATCAGTCAAGGCAGAACGGGATAAATCTCCTTTTACAGTGAGATCTATCCTATAATCACTTCCAATTCTTCCTTCTTCCACCATACATCCGTGGTATGAAAAAACCTTAATATTTTTTAATTTAATTGTTCCCAAAGTATATTTTTTTGCAAAGATAAAACGCCTTCTCCAATTTTGAAGCACTAAATGCATTTTTCGTTATTTTAACCATTTATTCAATTCAAATCTTTCATATAGCGACAAAATGTTATTTTAATCTGACTATTTGCTATGCCAGGGTATTTGAAATTTTTCTTCCACTGGTTTTGGTTATAATTAGCTGTCTTATTTTTGGTAACTTTGCTTCCTATTTGAATTAATATTATGGCAGAAGTAAAAAAATCGCTCAATTTTATTGAGCAAATTATAGAGGAAGATTTAAAAAGCAATTATAACCCAGATGAACTGAAGTTTCGGTTTCCTCCTGAACCCAACGGTTATTTACATATTGGGCACGCAAAGTCCATTTGTTTGAATTTTGGATTAGGTCAAAAATACAGCGCACCTGTAAATCTTAGATTTGATGATACGAATCCCATCAAGGAAGAGCAGGAGTTTGTAGATGCCATAAAAGAGGATATTTTATGGTTGGGTTTTAAATGGGAAAATGAGTGCTATGCCTCCGATTATTTCCAACAATTATATAATTGGGCGGTTGAAATGATTAAAAATGGAGATGCGTATGTAGATAGCCAGTCATCAGAATTAATCGCTGAACAAAAAGGAACTCCGACTACACCGGGAGTCATAAGTCCTTTTAGCAAACGTTTAATAATAGAAAATCTGGAGCTTTTTGAGAAAATGAAGCATGGCGAAACACCTGAAGGTGCACACGTTCTTCGAGCTAGAATTGATATGGCATCATCCAATATGCTCATGCGCGATCCTGTGATATATCGAAGTTTACATAAGAAGCACCATAGAACTGGAAACAATTGGATGATATATCCTATGTATGACTGGGCCCATGGACAAAGCGATTTTATTGAGCAGGTGTCTCACTCCTTTTGTACATTGGAGTTTGTGATGCACAGGGAGCTTTATAACTGGTTTTTAGAAAAGATAGGTACCAATGGACTTCTTTTGCCAAAACAACGGGAATTTGCCCGTTTAAATCTAAGCTACACCATTATGAGCAAGCGCAAATTAGCTCAATTGGTTGTAAACGGCGTTGTAACTTCCTGGGACGATCCCAGAATGCCCACTATTTCAGGATTAAGGAGACGAGGCTATACCCCGGCTTCCATCAGGAAATTTGCCGAAACCATAGGTGTTGCCAAAAGGGATAATGTGATTGATGTTTCTTTGCTCGAATTTTGTATTCGAGAGGATTTAAACAAGACCGCGCCGCGGGTAATGGGTGTCTTGGATCCGGTAAAGTTGGTAATTACCAATTACGATGAGGCAAAAGAAGAATGGCTGGAAACCGAAAACAATCCTGAAGACCAAAGCGCGGGCACGAGAAAAATACCATTTTCAAAAAATATTTATATAGAGAGGGAAGATTTTAAAGAAGAAGCAAACAGGAAATTTTTTAGATTGACCCTTGGGAAAGAGGTGCGGTTAAAAAGTGCTTATATTATCAAGGGGGAGAAGGTTATAAAGGACGAAAACGGGGAGATTCTTGAGATCCATTGCACGTATGATCCTAAGAGTAAAAGCGGCAGCGGAACAGAGGAATCTTTAAAAAAGATAAAAGGCACCCTGCACTGGGTTTCCATTTCTCATGCAATTAAGGCTGAGATCAGGTTGTATGACCGATTATTCAGTATAGAATCCCCTGATGCCGATAAAGAAAAGGATTTCATGGAATTTATAAATCCGGATTCTCTGAAAGTAATTATCGGTTTTGTAGAGCCAGGTTTAAAATACGCGGGAGTTTCGGAGAAATTTCAATTTCAACGAATCGGGTATTTTTGTGTAGATAAAGAAAGTACTGAAGAGCATTTGGTTTTTAACAGAACCGTAAATTTAAGGGATTCCTGGGGAAAATAGGTTCAATAATTATGGATACTCATAAAGCAGTTTTAACTTTAAGAGTATTTTAGCAAGCCAAGTTTATATATTAACCGGGCATTAACAGCTATTAGTAAAGATTTAAGTTAAATTTGAATATTATTATTAATAAAAAACAAAATAATTATGGCAAATACAGGAAGTACCTTGTTGGCATTGGTAACAGGAGCAGCTATTGGAGTTGGGGTTGGATTGTTATATGCCCCGAACAGTGGGGATGTAACAAGGGAAAAATTAAGCAAGGATGCTAAGAAAGCGCAGGAAAAGTTCAATAGAAAATATGAGGAAGCTACCTCAAATTTAACCACGAAGGCAAAAAAAGCAAAGGTAGATTTTGAAACCCGCCTGGATGAAACTTTGTCTTCCGCTAGTTATAAAGCAGATGAAATTTTAGCTGCAATGGAATCTAAATTGGATGATCTTAGAAAACAAAACGCAAAATTGCAACAAAAGGATATTAATATTTCTGGAAATAAGGAAGTAATATAAGCGTATGGTTTTTGAAAAACTAACCAATAGTATTAACGATCTAAATGAAAATATTAGGGCACTGAGTTACAGTACTTCCGAATATTATAAATTAAATCTTTATAAAAAGATCATTAGAGGTGTAATATTTCTGGTTAATATGATGTTGATTGGTTTTATTTGCCTTATTGCACTTTTATTTTTATCCATAGCCATTGCTATCAGTTTAGGAAAAGCCTTGAATGATCCGAGTGCTGGGTTCTATTTGGTTGGTGGTTTTTATGTTTTGATTTTCGGTTTTATTTGGATGTTCGGAAAGAAATATATCCGAAAGATCATTCTTATAAAATCCTCAAGAACCTTCTTTAACGACTAATATGAATCCTATGAAAGAATATAGCTCATTTAAGGAAATAGACAGGGATTTGGAAATCTTAAAACTGCAAACGCAGATTGATAAGGAAGAAATTAAACTCTATTTTAATCAAACCAAAGAAAATTTATCCCCAATTTCTTTAATGGGAAGTGTCATTGGTTCTATTGCAAAAAAGGCATTGGAATTAAAGCTTGCATCAAAAATATTTGGGGTTAAGCGGGTAATTACCTCCACTAAACAATAAAATCTAAGTCGGTTATTAGGTATAGGGGATACTATTTTTAAAGCTTTTGGGCTTAAAGGAAAAGTACTTTTATTACATAATAACCGGCTTTTTTATTGATTTTCCTCCTCCTCATCCTGATTTTTCGCAGGTCTGTCCTTTCTTCTTTCCTGAGTAGCTTTAGTTAGAGCGTTTTTTTCTTTCATAGCTTCCCCAATTTGGTTAGAAGCGGTGAAGGAGGCGATCATATTATTGAGCATATCGCTGCCTGCCTGAGGGGAATTGGGAAGCAGGATCAAATTGCTGTTTGTATGTTCTCCAATAGATTGCAGGGTGTCGTAATGTTGGGTTACAACAATTAATGCTGAAGCTTCCTGAGAATTGATACCTACCTTGTTTAACACATCTACACTTTCCTCCAGGCCTCTTGCTATTTCCCGTCGCTGGTCGGCGATACCCTGGCCTTGTAGGCGCTTGCTCTCAGCTTCGGCACGAGCCTTGGCCACAATTTTTATCCGTTCTGCTTCAGCTACATATTCTGCGGCCACTTTTTCCCTTTCCGCAGCATTAATCCTGTTCATTGCTGATTTTACCTGAGCATCTGGATCTATATCGGTCACCAGGGTTTTAATAATGTCATAGCCATAATTGGACATCGCCTGGTTTAATTCACGTTTTACTGCATTGGCAATATCATCTTTTCTTTCAAAAACATCATCCAGCTTCATTTTTGGCACCTCTGCCCGAACTACATCGAAAACATATGAGGTGATTTGGTCATTTGGACTTTCCAATTTATAAAAGGCGTCGTAAACATTTAATTTTATTACTTGAAACTGCACCGAAATTTTAAGTTTTACAAAAACATCATCCTTGGTTTTTGTCTCAACTAGGACATCGAGCTGCTGGACTTTTAAATTGATACGTCCAGCAATTTGGTCGAATACAGGAATTTTAAAATGCAATCCTGAATTGCGGATGCTCAAAAATTTTCCGAACCGCTCCACAACTGCGGAGGTCTGTTGTTTCACGGTAAATATTCCAGAAAAAATGACAATTAGAAATAAAATTACAAAAATTGGGATCAATATTGTGGCAGCCATAGTTTAACAGATTAATATCAAGTGCATAAGATACTTATATTTGGGCTACATTTGACTTTTATTATTACAAATAGCCATGAGAGGTATAAAGATTTTTATTTTTCTATCGATATTAATATTCAATTTAAATGTGAATGCTCAAGGGAGGTATAACGATAATTATAATCGATTGGGGATACAGGCGGGGATCACCCATGGAGGAATTAACAGTTCCAACTTCAATACTTTACCAAAAACACGCTATATGGCAGGGCTTACCACCAGGGCATCTTTCTTCAGGAATTTTTTGATTATTTGTGGCGTGAATTTTTATGAATTCAAAACTGGTCTGACAGGATATGAATCAAAGGGGAAGCTGGATCCAACGGAAATTGATTTTGATGTGACCGGAGTTCAGTTAAATTTGTTACTTGGCACCAAAATATTCGGGGAATATTTAAGCTTTGAGGTCGGACCGGTATTGCAGATCAACAGTAAAATGACCACAGAGGACCCTTATAAAAATTATTTTGTTGAAAATTATAATATACGAGCGCAAGACCTGGAAAACATTTCCAACATTAATTTAAACCTGGCAGCTAATGTTTCAGCGGGGATTCGGGACGTGAAAATTTGGATTCAAGCTCAATACGGGGTTAATAATATATTTAAAGGCTTAAACACCAAAGAGCTGGAAAACAAGGATTCCCGCATGGAAAATCTCAACGCACATATGGGATTTGCAACTGCGGGAATCGTAGTGTATTTATAGTGAGCTTAAAGCGTTTTTATTGCGTACTTCAACCGGGTTAAGGTTTCTTCCCGGCCTAACAAAGCCGCTATTTCGAATACATCCGGTCCCTGCATCGCACCTACCAAAGATAGTCGGAATGGCTGCATTACTTTTCCAAATCCTATTTCCCTTTTGGTAATCCAATCTTTAACTTCATTTTGAAGATTTTCAGAATTATAAGGAGTTACTTCTGAAATTATTTTTATCAAGTTTTCTACCATTTCTTTTGAATCTTCTTTCCAGGCCTTTTTTGAGACCTTCGGGTCAAATTTTGCCGGAGCTACGAAGAAATAACTGCCCAATTCCCATAGATCATTCACAAAAACCGCACGTTCTTTAAGCAACCAAACAACATTTATGGTATAACTGAGATCTTGAGAAATTCCTCTTTCTTCTAAAATTTCATGGAATTTTGATGCCAGGGCTTCATTTGGCTGTAACTGTAAATAATGCTGTTGAAACCATTTTGTTTTCTCGGGATCAAACTTTGCCCCGGATTTATGAACTCTGGTGAGCTCAAAAGCCGAAACCAATTCTTCCAGATTAAAAAATTCCTGTTCGCTTCCAGGGTTCCAACCCAATAAGCTCAACATATTTATCAAGGCTTCAGGCAAATAATTTTCTTCCCTGTACCCTGAGGAGATCTCCCCGGTCTTTGGATCCTTCCAGGCCAATGGAAAAACAGGAAATCCAAGTTTATCACCATCACGTTTGCTCAATTTTCCTTTGCCCAGCGGTTTTAAAATAAGTGGCAG
>JBGSWA010000122.1:0-6876 GCA_041752645.1 Gillisia sp.
GGTAAATCTGCCTTTCCAGGCAGTTGGGCAAAAGCGTACCACTCCTGGAACCGCGATAAATTTATGACCCATAGCGGGGAAAGCAGCAATAAGCATATTACCCTTGAACGCTTGCCACAATTGCGATATAGGTTGGCAGCAGTAGGGCGGTATTTAAAAAAACACCCCGATTTTCAATTATTATTTCCCGGAGATTATTTTGATGTTACCCGCACAACTGCAAAAGAAGGCGGTTTTGAATACACCCTAAAAAAGTGGAAACAACACCTGGCATACCTGGATTCTGAAAAAAGCAATAAAAAAACAACCGTTGCAACAGCAAATCGGCGCAAAAAGAGATTGACTGAAAGGCAAAAAGTTGATAATCACGTAAAAAACTACCTAAAAAACAAATTTGGACTACAAGAATTGCTTGCTAAAGTGGAACAGATTGGCAACCGGGAGTTAACCCAAAAATTACCGGAAATAATTAAAAAAGCAAACCTAAAATTTCAATTAAACAACCAGTAGAGATTATGAAATCAAAAAAATGTAATTGTGGTGCGGGCCAACACGTATTTTGCAGCAAATGCAGCAAAATTCAAATGTCCCTACTTCTAAAAAATGGGAATGACCACTTAAAATATGAAAATTACCGGGGCCATAAGTCAAATCCGGTTTGGTATTCTCATCTAAAACAAAATTTTAAACCCGAAAAATTTATTATTGAAGGAATGCTGCGCCGGTTCTTTGCCTCTCCCCTGGTACCAGCTACCAATATCATAAAATTTTACGCCAACGGAACTAACCAGGAAATTTTTACCTATAAAGTATGAATCTAATTATCCAACTTAAAAAAGTGCTGCAAAAAGATCTTAATTTATTCAAAACAGCACTAAACCAGCATTCAAGGATTATGCAAACCCTAGACGAAACAATGACGGACCGGAAATATGCCAAGGATATGAGTATAGCGATTGAAACTTGGTATGACTTTGAAAAGAAAACGGTTGGTCAATTTCCGGCCAAGGAATCCAATCTTAAAATAAGCCTTCATAAATCCTATGTTCTATGTGATGCACTTTTTGAATATTCCAGGGAAACCAATAATGAATATGAAAAAAGCAGATGTCGCAGGTTTATAATGGCAATCGACGAACAATTACCAACCCCGGCACAACTAGCCATTAAAAATTAAACTATGATCCTTGAAACCCTCTACCCGCTAACTATCGTCGCCTTTGCAATAGCATTAGTACGATGTTTTATTGAAATTAAACAACTTCGCGTTGAAAACAGCAAACTTGAATTTAGGAACAAAGTACTTGATGAAGATATAATGCTGCTAATAGATGAAAACACAAAATTAAAAACTAAAACCCCAAACCAAAGCTTATGACTATTATTACTATTATCAGTTATTTAATTTCAATGTGTTTTTTGTTCCTTCTATATCGGGTAATTAGAAATAAATACCGGGAAAACAAGTATGCGAAAAACCTAAAAAAACGAAGCGATGAAATAAAAAAACACCAAAAACAACTTCTGGCCAACGGAGATAAGGAGTACACCTTTGCTAATGGAAGGGTAAGATTATTTGCCCCAAATTACAAGGTAGCGAATGTGCAATTTCAAACCAACCTCAAAAATGGAATGTACAACCTCTAATACCCAAAATCCAATGTTTAATAGTGAGAAAGAAACATTAAAACGATTACCTAGCGGAGCCTTCAAAGGACAAATTTTTGAAATGTACCCACGTACCCCGAATGGCACACTTCGAGATACAATGCTTTACTGCCAAAAAATAATTTATCCATATAAAACAGATAAGAAGCTAAAAGCCGCGCAATGGTTAAGTAGGCCTGTATTAGAGGAAATTATAAAGTATGAGGGGCCTCCTGATGGGTACCAGAAAGAATTTAAAGAGTAATGACAACAGGCCGTTGTTTACCATTGCAACGGCTTTAAAAACAAGACCGTGAAAAGAAATATATGTAATTCCTGCGGAAAAAAAACCGAATGCCAACGCTATGAAATTCCTTTTTTACAAAAAAAAAGGATATGGATCTGCTCGAGGTGTATGCATCCAAAAAAAGTGAAAGAGAAATTCTACCTACAATCTGTAATAGAGTAAATAAAACGTCCAAAAAACAGACAAAATTAACCAGCGTCCAAAAACAGGACAAAAACAATAATAATATTCCTAACGACGGAGGGGATTGGTAACAAGTTAAGATAGCCCATATGAGTAAGAATATAATTATCAGGAATCTTTCCGAAGATCAACAATATAAGCTTGATGTTTTAAGGGATCATTTTTATGAAAACACCTATTCCAAAACAGTATTACGTTTAATTAATGATTTTGGAACCCTTCAAAGTGAGTGCAAAAATTTAAAGCAGGAAAAAAATAATTTGAAAGCTGAAAACGCAAAGTATATGAGTTTTTTTCGAAGAATAGAAAGTGAAGTTGATGAAATTAATTTATCTAATGAAGATTCAGAAGATATGTATTGATATCATTTTTAGCTGAGCTCTTCCCGGATCAGGAATAGATCCGGCGCTGCAGCACCATTTTTTGATATCATTTACACAAAAACTAATTATGGAAAAAGGAATAGCAAAAAGATATTTTGGGGGTAAGGGTGCCAGTGGTGCTATTCAAAAAATAATCAACTGTATTCGGCCCTGTGATACATTAATAGAACCTTTCCTTGGGAATGGATATTTATCCAGGAGTATCAAAAAACCATTAAGGATTATGGGGAACGACTTAAGTGTTCCGGTATATGATAAATGGAAAAAGCTACATCATCCCTGGATAGAGTTATATAACCTGCCGGCAATATGGTTTTTAAAAGAGCTTGATTTTTCAGCGCTTGGAAAAACTGTTCTTTATTTGGATCCTCCCTACCCTTTGGGGTCCCGGAAATCCCCAAAATTGGTTTACGACTGCGAAATGACAGATAAGGATCATGAAAAACTTTTAGACTACATTTTATATGACCTGCCAAAGAATATAGATGTTTTAATTTCTACCTATCCAAATTCTTTATACGAACAAAAATTAAAGTCCTGGTCTAAAATTGAATTCCAGGTAAAAACTTCCAGGGGAATGGCAACGGAGATTTTATACTACAATTATTCAGATCTTAGTTTGATACATGATTATAGTTTTGCGGGTGATAATTACCGGGAAAGATTACAGATTAAAAGGAAGGCGCAACGGTGGGTCAACCGTTTAGAAAAAATGCCGGCTTATGAGAAACACGCTATTTTTGCAGAAATATTGAAACTCCCGGAGTTCTCTGCAGTAACGTCAAAAACAACGATGTGAGATCCAGCGAGATCCTAACGCTATTTTTGACGTTACTGGAGTTTAAATTATTCATCCTACCCATCCGTTGCAAGTTTGTAATTAATTAAAAAATCAATCAAAATGGAAATGCCAGATTATTTATATACGTGTCATTATTGCGGCATAAAATATAAACCCAATAGAAGAAACAAACAGCTCTATTGCAGCAATAGCTGCCGAGTTAATGCCTTCAACATTAGAAATAAGAAAAACAAAAAATCAAGCTTAGATAAGATCCTGGATGCAATAACTGTTGATCCCGAAATAATATCCAGGTTAATTAATGAAATTAATCCAAATTTCAAGGCCGATGAAGTAATAACGGACATACAGGAAAAATTAAAAAATAGTAGGTTGAATGACGTACAACTAAGCACAAGAGCATTGTTCATATTGAAAAGATATATAAGCAATACTAATCCTCCCGATACATGTTATGTAGATGATATGAAAGTGAAAGATTTAGCCTATGTGAATAGATCCAAGTTTAGTAAATATAGAAATGTAGGGCCAGGAACCATAGCTGAAGTAGATAAATTATGCTCTAAAGCAGGTGTTGAAATGTTGAAGTAAAATAACAGAACAAAATTATGAATATACCAGAAATTTTAGGAGTTGAAGTAATCACGCCAGATGGTAGAGGTAGTATATTATCACTTCATCACGGAAGAGTTATAATTAATTTGAATAGCATTGCCCACGGCCAAATAATGAAAGGCAGCAAAAGGGGTATTGGAACAATGCATTATTCTTATGAATACAAAGATGTTGAGATAATCAAGGGTCCATATTGTTTCCATGATAAAATAATAAACAACCAATACAGCCATAAAGACTGGAATTAGTATCACCGCTAACAATGAAATAACCTTACCATAAATCCAAAAACCACTTCTAACTGAGGTGGTTTTTTTTTTTGCTCAATTTACATAGGTTAGGTTTTTATTAGGTTTATCCTAAATATTAGATAAAAGCCCAGTATTCCTTTGTAAACCTTCTAAATCCTACCTAAACCTTCTAAATCCTTCCTAATCCTAGGGAAACCTTCCTAAACCTAGGGAAACCTATCTAAATCTTTTGAAACGTGCAAAATTATTCAGAAACCTCTTGAAACCTCCCTAAGCCTAATTTTGCTCTTTTTTAATAACACATCTTAGCAGTCAAATAAGTTCATTAACATTTTGATAGTGGCTAAACAAGAAGAAATTTCAGCAGGATTAAAACGCAATTTGAAAAGCGGAAAAGAGTATAATAAACTCATTCCCTCGGTAAAATGCGAGCGCACAAACCTCGGTGATGGCGATACTTTTAAAACTGTAAACTGGATGAAAGACTGGATTGAAAAATACAGCTTCCAAACGGTGAAACTTTCTACCAAACTTCAAAGCCGGTCTTTGCAGGAAACGGTAAACAATATTTACCAGTTTTTGTATGACCACGTTCAGTACACGGCTGATGGGCCATTGCAACAACTGCGTTCCCCGGCCTGTACCTGGGCGCAAAGAAAGGATGGAGTTGATTGTAAGAGTTATAGCGTATTTGCCAGTAGCATACTTTCAAATCTTGGAATTAAGCACTTTATACGGCAAATTCGCCAGGCTTCTTTCTATCCACAGGAATTTACGCATGTATATATCGTGGTTCCCTTGGATCAATCTGGTAAAAACTATCAAAAAAATACGCCAACGTATGTTCTGGATGCTACCAAGCACCAAAATACTGAAAGCAATTATTTAGAAAAAGTAGATCTGCACATGGTAAATTTAAGACACATTGGTTTGAATGCCCCCCAAGACGAGCGCACTCAAAAAATAGTAGAGAATTTTGAAAAATTTTCAAAACACCTCTTACAAAATGGGATTCCGTTATCTACGGTGAATGGAATGCGTGAGCGGGTTAGTTTATTTACCAATTCAGGAAAAGATCCAAGCTTCAAAATTATTGATCAAGGAATTATTATTGAAAGAAAATTTTTCCCTCTTAATTTTAAGACAATTATTAAACAAGAGCAGCCACAAGAACAGGGTTTAGGCGTATTGATAACTGGAACAGCTGCAATAGCAGGTGGTAAGGCTATTATGAAAATGCTACCTCCAGGGTTTATTGATGACACCTTTGGGGCCATCTTCGCCAATGGTTTCGATTTGTCATGTTGGGGAGGATCAAACTCTCCATCTAAATCTAAGGGTGAAGTAGCCATTGATGGACCTGATTTTTATAAGAGATCTGGATTAGAGACTTCGATTACGCTCAATAACATCAACAAATTTGCGGAATCAATGGTTATCTACATTGGTGCCAGGGCTTTTGGAGAAACTAATAATGAATTAGCGAAATGCACCAAGGAGGGAAATGCCATGGGGAAACAGTTGATGCAAGATTTCTTTGATAAGTCATTAATTGAGATTAGAAGCATTTTAGCGGCTAAGAATGCTGTTCTAAAAACAGCATCCCAAAAAGCACCTCCTTCTGGAAGTTTAAAAATCAACTCCACTTATCATAATGGAGCCATAAAAATGGATCGTTATGCTGTTAAAATCCCTGTATATAAAATTGAGCAATCAGACGGAAAGTCACAGGAACCCGCTAATACATACCAGGAGCCTTCAAATAATTACCAGGATACCGCCAGTAGTTATCAGCAACCGGCTGCTAATTACCAAGAGCCTTCCAGTAATACCACGGCAAACATAAACCCGAATAATACCGCCGATTCAAAAAGCAATACGGGATTAATTGTGGGAGGTATAGCCCTGGCAGCCTTGCCATTGTTATTTTATATGAAAAAATCCCCGGTAAATACCCCAAAAACAGGGCTTAAAGCTCCGGCACGAAAAAATAAAAAAAGATAATGAAAAGCAATTGGTACAGCCGTTTAAAATGTAAGATTGAAATTTCAACTGCCGGAATTGTAGCTATATCGCTACGAACTATATTCTCTAGCAATCAATTTCAAAATGTACCGGTTACAAGGGATCTGGATTCCTCAATAGAAAAAGATATAACGAATTGGTTCACAGTTATTTTTAATCCTTGGTTTGGCAAATTATCAACCGGTATAGTGGTGAATAATACGGCTAATGAATTAACCGATAGCAGCTATTCAGATAAAATAAACAGCATTATCACCGCTTTATATGTGGCCCGCACTTATTATGCAAAACAGGCAGATAGCAGTTTTATCACTTCTTTAAAATCGGTTGCGCTGTACAAGGCTGCAATATGTGAGGAAGTGGCAAGATCTCTTGGTTGTGCGTATGAAGATGCCTTATTGCAGTTTGGAGCTAAAATCATAGGGAAAACACGTATTAGCACGGTTGCCAGTACGTATGAGGGGACCGGACCGGAAAATTATAGGTGGGATGGTGATTTTCTTGTAAATCATGTGCAATATGAAAATATAGAAGTTATGTCAGAAAAAGAAGAAGAAGCCACAAAAGAAAAAAGGACAAAGGATTATTTGCCTTGGGTATTCACAGCCGCTTTTGGCTTAATTGCTTGGAGCGCAGCCGCTAAGTCAAGTAAATAGAAAAATA
>JBGSWA010000123.1:0-13050 GCA_041752645.1 Gillisia sp.
CTTTAAATATACACCTAATTTATAGATTAAGTACCTAAATATATAAATTTAACAATGCATTTTTCATATTTAGTTCGATTTTAATTTAACCGTCCACTCAAAATCAAACTCCGAGACTTGCACTCCTTCTTCATTGCTCCCAATGGATTTCATCCAGAAGGTTTGACCTTCCCCTGTCGCAATTGTTTTTGAAATTGCTTCGGTGATTAGGGCTCCGTTATTGCATACAAAACTGATCTTTCCTGTGGCCTTTTTTGAAAACACCGCTTTATTTTGTGCCACCAACATGGAAATTTTCCTGTCGCTTTCTTGTATATGTCCAATAACAAGAGCACCTGTACTCAGTTCGGCAGCCATTGCCTGTACCGCAAAATACATGGAGTTGAACGGATTCTGATTGATCCACCGGTGCCTTACGCTCGTCTGGCAACGCTGATTGTCAATTTTTTGCACCCTCACCCCGCTTATCCAGGCACTTGGTAATTTTAAAAAGAGAAATAAATTTAGTTTTCCCGGAGAAATTTTCATGGTTGATCTGTTTTTATTAAAAGTATTCAAAATTTTAAACAAAACGAAATGTTAAATTTTCAAGGTCAGATAAAAATTTTAGTACTTTGTTTTGCATATTACCTTCTTTAAGATATATATTTGTATAAGAAAATCAATTCAAGATGAATACTCAAACCACAAACCCGGATAAAACGATTGCTGCTCTCATACATCTTTCCACATTTTCAAAGTTTTTTATCCCGTTCGGGAATTTTATTTTCCCGCTTATTCTCTGGACTGCAAAAAAGCGGGATCCCTTTGTTGATGAACACGGAAAACAAGCCATTAATTTTCAAATAAGCATCTTTCTCTATTTTATAATATTGGTATGCATGGGAATTGCAGGAATTGTTTTTTTGGGAATTGAGCTTAGCATGCACGAACCATTCTTCGTTTCCGAGGAATTCATCACTTTTGGTAATCTTACCGCTGCGATCCCCTTGCTGCTGTATATTGGATTTATAGGGCTTTTGTTACTGGCTTTATTAATCCTGGATGTTATCTCGGTGGTAACTGCAACTATGAAAGCCAGCGAAGGTCACCCTTACCATTATCCATTGAGCATCAATTTCATCACTCCGACCCGCGTTGGAGAAAATCAATCAAAAAACGAACAGTTTAACAACACTCAAAATCAAAGGCAATGAAGATTGAAAACACCAAGGCCCAAATGCGTAAAGGCGTGCTTGAATATTGCATACTTTCTGTCCTGAGAGACAAAGATGCGTATGTAGCCGAAATTCTTGACACCCTTAAAAACGCAAAATTACTGGTGGTAGAGGGAACCATTTACCCACTGCTAACCCGTTTAAAGAATGAAGGATTGCTCAATTACCGTTGGGAAGAATCCACCGGGGGACCACCTCGAAAATATTACGGACTTACCGATACCGGAAAAGAATTTTTAAAAGAACTCACCCATACATGGAATGAACTGCAAACTGCTGTAACTTTAGTAACCACACAAAAAAACAAGAATCATGAATAAGACAGTAAATATAAACCTTGCCGGCATATTCTTTCATATTGATGAAGATGCGTATGCCAAATTGCAACATTATATTGATGCGATTAGACGCTCATTAACCAATACCCAAGGTCAGGATGAGATTATAGCAGATATTGAAGCCAGGATTGGCGAGTTATTTGCTGAAAAAATCAAAAATGAACGGCAGGTGATCAGCAATAAGGAGGTGGATGAAATTATCACAATTATGGGGCAACCTGAAGATTATATGGTTGACGAAGAAATCTTTGAAGACCAACCTCACCCTGCCCATTGGCGAACCTCTGGAAAACAATTATTCCGGGATACAGAACATTCCTACATTGGTGGGGTTTCCTCCGGTTTAGGACATTATTTAGGCATCGAGGCCATCTGGGTACGATTGCTTTGGATCATCCTTTCCATCGCTTCCAGTGGCGCTTTTATCCTTATCTATATTGCGCTTTGGATCTTTGTCCCTGAAGCAAAAACAACCGCCGACAAACTTTCCATGCGTGGGGAGGCAGTGAACATCACCAATATCGAGCGAAAAATAAGGGAAGGATTTGAGGATGTAGCAGGGAAAGTAAAAAATGTCAATTATGAAAAATTTGGAAAACAGGCAAAGTCAGGGGCAACCTCGGCAGCTACCGGGATTGGAGCAGTAATACTCTTCCTTCTTAATATATTTGTAAAACTAATCGGGGTTTTGTTACTTCTTATTGCCGGGACTGCACTGATCGGATTGTTTATTGGTTTATTTACCGTTGGAATTTTCGGATTATTTGATGCTCCCTGGACAGATTATATTGAAATGGCAGCAATTGGGTCCCCCCTTTGGCTAATTTCCTTACTTTGCTTCTTTGCTGTAGGCATCCCCTTCTTTTTCCTCTTTATTTTGGGATTAAAGATCCTGGTCAATAAACTAAAATCCCTTGGAACTCCCTCTAAATTGGTGCTACTGGGTCTTTGGTTGCTATCTGTGATAGGTTTAGCTGTAATTGGCATCCAGCAGGCTACCCAACGTGCTTTTGACGGGGAGATAATAATCTCGGAGGTTTTACCGGTAACTGCCCGGGATACGCTTTTTTTGGCAATGCAGTCTGATCCTCGGTACTCTTCAAACATCTATAAAAGCGATGTGAAGATAAAATACGATGAAAATGACCGCAAGATCATGTATACTACAGATGTTCGACTGGTTATAAAATCTACCAGGGATTCCATCGGGAAAATTGAAATTGTCAAATCGGCAGAAGGCAGTGATTTCAGGGATGCAAGGGCCCGGGCGGAAAATATCAGTTACAGCACCTCCTTCGATGAGAATAAATTATACCTCAATGCATTTTTAACTTCCGATTTAAAAAATAAATACAGAGATCAGGATGTTAGGGTAATTCTCTATCTACCCATAGGTTCCACCCTATATCCCGATAAAAACATCAAAGATTTTCACCATTCTTCCGATTTTTACGGCAATATTTTAAATTATGGGCAAGAAGGGAATTACCTGAAAATAAATGAAAACAGCACCACTTGCGAGAATTGTTCCATAGAAGAAATCAAAAGCGAGGGTGAAGATTCCTGGGATGAGGAGGATGCCTTTGAAGGCGCCATCGATTTCGAAGCAGGGGATTCTACAGAACAGGTTAAAATACGTATCAATGGGAAAGGTATAAATATCAATAATGACAATACAAATAAAATACGGATCGATAAAGACGGGATAGATATTCAAAACAACTAACTATGATAGCCTTAACTAAAATTCTAATAGCCGCATTAATAAGTCTTTTTTGTGCACTTACCGGATTAAATTTGGATGGAAACGAAAAAATTGTGAAGAAAGAGATGGTCACATATGATTTTGATACCCCTCAAATCCTGAGCTGTACTAAAAATTTGAAGGACAGAACCGTTTAACATAAATCTAATATTTATGTTAAAATGGGTTTATATGGTTAAAATTAAGCTACCTTTAATTTAATTAACCAATAAAACCCAATTATTATGAAACGATTTTTTAAATCTGTATTGTTTTTAATGACTATCAGTATTATGCTTATTTCTTGTAGGGAAACCACTGAAACAACTGAGGAAGTAGATGATATGAATACTGAAATGAAGGTGAAAGAAGATGGTGGAAAAATCAAGATCAAAACCGATGATGAAAAAGTTAAAATCAAAGTCGATGAGGATGGAGATGTAACAAAAAAGGTAAAAACAGATAATTAATTGTGATCTTATAAAAGTAAAAAAAGTCCCGAAATCGGGACTTTTTTGCTTTTTGTTCTTTTTTAAAAATTGGGTTAAGGGTCGAGGTCAATTGCCATTAACGCTAAATGGTTTCCCTACAATAAAAGTTAAACTTTAACTTCTTTTTCTTGCTTCTCCTTTACCATAGTCAAATAGCGTTCTGCATCCAATGCTGCCATACAGCCGGTTCCAGCGGCAGTTACTGCCTGACGGTATTCCTTATCCTGAACATCTCCTGCGGCAAATACCCCGGGAAGGTTCGTTTTTGCAGACTTGCCCTTGGTTATTAAATAACCCATTTCATCCATATCCAAAACCCCCTTAAAGATTTCCGTATTGGGCTTATGTCCGATGGCGATAAATAAACCTGTAATGTCGATTTCCTCTTTTATTCCGGTTTTTTTATTTATCATTTTAAGGCCTTCAACCACCTGATCTCCCATCACTTCCTCAATTTCAGTATTATAGCGCAAGTCTATATTTTTTGTGTTAGCTACGCGGTGCTGCATGGCTTTAGATGCCCGCATTTTATCACTCCTAACCAGCATGGTAACTTTATTGCAAATATTGGCAAGATAGGTAGCCTCCTCGGCTGCCGTATCTCCGGCGCCAACAATTGCAACGTCCTGAGCTTTATAGAAAAAACCATCACAAACTGCACAGGCAGAAACTCCACCTCCCCTGAGGCGTTGCTCGCTTGGCAAACCCAGATATTTAGCCGTTGCACCTGTAGAAATAATTATGGATTCCGCCTCAATCCAGCGAGAATTATCTATACAGGCTTTGTGAATTCCCCCTACTTTTTTGCTAAATACAACCTCTGTAATCATCCCAAATCTCACTTCCGTTCCGAAGCGTTCAGCTTGTTTTTGCAGGTCTACCATCAGAGTTGGTCCATCGATCCCATCAGGGTATCCCGGAAAATTATCAACCTCTGTAGTGGTGGTCAGTTGTCCTCCGGGTTCCATTCCTGTGTACATCACGGGTTTCATATCGGCGCGGGCCGCATAAATCGCAGCGGTATATCCAGCAGGTCCGGAGCCTATTATCAAACATTTTATTCTTTCAAGTGTATCGGTCATATCAAGTGTATTTAGCTTTGGCAAAAATAACAACTTTAGCTAAAAAATTTACGCTTTATGTTATTTATTTAAATTGGCCATCCCCCGTTTTTTTAATTGAACATTAAGTCAAGTTGTCCATTCTGCATTTTTGGTTCTGTATCTTGAATTTTTCCATCACACTTTTACCGGCATCAACAGCTGCGACACCAGCTTGCTTATCTTAGTGCAAATAAAATTGGGGAGACCCTATGGTAGCTTGTTCATGTAATTAGTTCCAGCATCCGGCAATAGCTCTATATGCAGGGACCTTATTATCTTAAAAATCATACACATTGGCACCAGTAAGGACTGTCAATATGGATTGCAGGCCCATAAAGGACTTCATTTCAATGACCCAATTTATATTCATGTTTTTTTTCCTGTGTGATATTCTTAAATTTCCCAACTAGGTCCATCCTCCTTAAATACCCAATTAGCTAGTTCAATAGATGCTGGTGAGATGGCTTTTGACCAGTAGGCAACAAAGTCCCCAAGAGTGGTGTTCCTGGATATGCCAACGATATCAGGTATTATTTACCTTTTGTCTGGCTGACTACCTTGATATTTATGGGAAAGGCTTGTTTTTCTTTTAAGGTGTATAAATACACCGGTCGGTTTTACTTCAAAAATATTCTTGAGGATCCCTTTTATAGAACCGCTTAAACCCCGGTAAAATAAGTACTAAACAAGGATTGTCTCCTGATTTATACGGGATATCTAATCAAACCATATTCATCTACTGGTAATTGATGATATTATGATGCCTGATTTATACGGGATATCTAATCAAACCATATTATGTTTGTCAAAATAATTTTTAATTACTGCAAGCTGCAAAATTACCAGGAAGGAAAATACTACAAAACTGAATGTAAAGGTATCGGAAAATTGAATTCTTTCAAATAAATTAATTGAAGCTATTTTATCAAATGCGGTAAAATCAATATTTGGAATTAATAAAGAATCCTCAGAAGTCCCTTTTAAAATAATAACACACAAAACAATGATTCCAACCCCAATTGCAGCCCAGGCCGGTTTAGATATCAAAGGTTGATATACTTTTGATAGAGAAAGCTCCCTTTCCATTTTAACGGAATGCATTACTCTATTTAAAAAATCATCAGAAGGCTTTTCAAGGTTTGCTTCCTTCATTATATATTTTGTAAACTCCTCTATGTTTTTCTCAGTCTTCATATCAGATCAATTGTATTGGGTACTATAACATTTTTTAATAATCCGGCTAATTTTTTACGAGATCTGAATAATTTTATTTTAATATTATCTTCTGATAAATCTACGATTTTTGCGATTTCCTTTACGGGAATTTCTTCAAAATAATATAAGGTAATAATAACACGCTCCTCTTCGCTCAATTTAAAAAGCGCATCGTTAATAATCTTTTTTCGTTCCTTATCATGTAGAAATTTTAGTGAATCTTCCGTATTTCCTAAATTCCTTTCTTTAAAGCTATCAATATTCTCTGAGCTAATTTGTCTTTTATTGAGTTTTAAAACATCTAAACTGGCATAATAAGAAATTTTATAAATCCAGGTTGAAAATTTAGAATCTCCCTTAAAATTTTTCAAATTTTTGAAGGCCTTTACAAATACATCCTGTGCTATTTCCTCTGCTTCTTCCCTGTTTTTAACAATTCTTATCGAAAGGGTAAATACCATATGCTTATACTTTTCAACTAAAAAAGTATAAGCATTTAGGTTTCCTTTTAAGGTTTGTTGAATATAATATTCGTCAGGTTTGTTGCTCATTTTGAGTATATGACGATTTTATACCTAAGCGGGTTACAATTATTAATAAAAATAATTGCTTTTTTTTGTAACCTGGCCAAAATAATATTCGTCATACCCTTAAACAACTTAATAACTAAAATTATAATTTATGGAAGCAGTACTTGTATTTATATCACTTTTCATCGTGATTTTTGGAATTTTTTATTTACACTACTCAACTAGAAACAAAGAACGATTGGCTTTAATTGAAAAGGGAGCCGATGCAAGTATTTTTTTTAGTGCAAAAATCGCACAAAAAAATTCATCCGTACCAATTTGGAAAATTTTAATCCTCAATATGTCCATATTGCTTATGGGAATCGGTGCGGGGGTTTTTATGGGCGCAATATTAGAGGCTTATACCATAATTAAAGAAGAAGTTGGTTATTCAGGCTCCATCTTTTTGATGGCCGGACTTGGACTATTTGTTGGGTTTTCATTATCCAAAAAATTAGTTGAAAAGGAATAATATTTTACAATTACCTCATAAAAAGCATCTTAATCCGGTGCTTTTTTTATTTAACTTCCCCCGGTTTTTTATTGAACTTTAAGTCAAGGTAGCTTCCAATTCATAGTCGCAAGTCTATCGTTAAATATGTTGATAGAATTGATGTATCGCACAATACACCCAAGTCCACAAGGATGATTTTCAGGGATATTCACTGTATTATCCTCCTTTAAGTCCTGTGTCCCCTGGGGCCTTGCCACATCCTTTAACCTAAAGGAATCCCTTAGAGATGCAGCGATTTGATTGATACATACCGATTTGGATTTTAAAATCCCCATGACCAGTTCTTATAAACATCGTGTTTCAGGTTTTCTCATGGTTTGGGTCGAAGCCATGCAAGGCTTCAATTGGGTTTGTATCTTTTTTTGTCAGTCTCTTGCTTATGAAATTGTTTATTGAGGAGAATTTGTTGTTTTTTTTGCAAAACAATTTACTTTTATTAAAACAGTTTTCCAATGAATTTCACCCATTGACCCCAAGTAAAAGCAATACTTAACAAGAATAGTATCCTGATTTTCTGGGGATGGATAATCTGGTCTTTTGTGAAAAATGTGAGAAAGTCTGAAACTAAAAATTTATTATTCTTACATTTAAAAACCGCTGCGTTGTTTTTAATCTCCCCCCAGAAAAAGTACCTTTGCGGGTTATATGGAACTATCCTTTTTCAACATACTCGATTTACTTGGCACCGTGGCTTTTGCCATTTCAGGAGCATTGGCCGCTATGAACCGTAAAATGGATATCTTTGGTATTTTTATTATCGCATTTGTTACCGCTATTGGCGGGGGTACTGTCCGGGATATATTAATAGGAAATACCCCGGTAACCTGGATGGATAATACAATTTATATCTATGTAATCGCGGTGGCCACCATTGTGGCAATCATTATCAGAAAAAAAATTGACCATTTAAAAAAATCATTATTCCTTTTTGATACCATTGGACTGGGAATATTTACAATTATTGGAGTAGAAACAGGAATTTATAATAACCTGAGCCCTATAATTTCAATAGCTCTTGGGGCTATGACAGGAACTTTCGGCGGGGTAATCCGCGATATTTTATGCAATGAGATTCCAGTTATTTTCCGAAAAGAAATTTACGCCACTGCCTGTTTGATAGGAGGGCTTGTATTTATTATTCTACACGAACTTGGAGTGGAAAGGGAACTGATTTATATAATAACTTCCCTTATAGTAATTAGTATAAGACTGGTAGTTGTTAAGTTTAAAATCTCCTTGCCTTCCTTTTATCTTTCTTCTGAAGAAAAATAAGTTGGACTCATAGTCCCTGCCCTCTGGAAATTTAAGATCTATTGGTGGTAGTAATTAATGCGGCAATTTCTTCTGAAGCAATCCATAAATAAAAGTCCCCAGCAAGGCACCGGCCAAAACCACTAATATAGACAGATACCCTGCCCCAATTAAAGTGTATATGGGTCCCGGACATGCACCGGCCAGGGCCCAACCTAAGCCAAAAATAATCCCGCCATACAAATATTGCCAGATCCCCTTTTCTTTTGGTTCAATCTCAATTGGTTCCCCAAAGAAAGATTTCAGTTTATTTCTTTTGATCAGCTGCACCCCCAGTATTCCCAGAATTAAAGCGGATCCGATAATCCCGTACATGTGAAAAGACTGAAACTGAAACATCTCATAGATCCGAAACCAGGACGCTGCTTCGGATTTATACATTACAATTCCAAAAAAGATCCCTATAAACAAATAACTAAGTGTTCTTTTCATTTTTTAAAATATTAAAGGAAATAATACGTGTATCATAAACAACCCGCCAATAAAAAACCCGATTACCGCTATAAGTGAAGGCACCTGCAGGTTACTCAGGCCTGAAATAGCATGGCCTGAGGTGCAACCCGCTGCATATCTTGCTCCAAAACCAAGGAGCACCCCTCCAATTAATAAAATTGAAAGGGATTTAATATCGGTAAGCGCCTCCAAACCAAATAATTCATCTGGGAGATAAGCGGTTCCTGCACTTTGAAAGCCTAGTTCTCTCAAAATTGAAATAGTATCCGGATGTATTGCCACCGCAGATCCATGGCTCAGCAAATGAGCCCCGATGAATCCACCTATTACGGCACCCAATAGCACCACCAGGTTCCAGCGTTGATTTTTCCAATTGAGATCAAAATAATCAGCTTTCTTCCCGGCTCCGCACAAAGTACATATGGTTTCCAGGTTAGTGGACATTCCGAATTTTTTTCCTAAAAAAATCAGCAAAAACATGGTTAACGCTATCAGCGGTCCTGCCACATACCAGGGCCAGGGTTCAAAAATAAATTCCATAAATTTTAAAATTTTGAGTTGATCCTTTTTGAGATGTCCATTAACCCATAAAAAAACAAATGCAAAAATCACAGTATAAAATGATTTTATCAAACTTTTTGGCTCTTTTGTGAGATCTAATTTAAAAGGAGAAGCCTGCCAGCCCATTTGTTCTGAATAGTATCCAAGATCTGTAGGCAGACCGTATCTGAAATCTTTAAAACAATCCATTTGTCAAACGAAATTCCTTTGTCCTTTCGCTGGGGTCCTGACTCTTTGTTTCTTGTTTTTCAAATTCGAATATAAAAACCCGGGCTGTGGATAATAACCGGGCTAATTTGTTATTGTCCCGAGCCAGGAAATCTTGTTCTGGAAGAAACCTACAAGGGAATATTCCCATGTTTTCTGTCTGCCCTGGGAACCCTTTTGTTTTCCAGCATACTAAAGGCTTTCAGTAATTTTCTTCGGGTATGCTTTGGCAGGATTACCTCATCTATAAATCCACGTTGTGCGGCCTCAAAAGGAGTTGCAAATTTCTCGGCATATTCTGCTTCTTTTTCCGAAAGTTTTAGCTCTGGAGTAGCCGATTCCTGTATTTCTTTTTTGAAAATAATCTCGCTGGCTCCCTTGGCACCCATAACCGCAATTTCGGCGCTCGGCCAGGCGAAATTCAGATCGGCGCCTATATGTTTGGAATTCATCACATCGTAGGCGCCGCCATAGGCTTTTCGGGTAATTACAGTAACTCTTGGCACAGTTGCCTCACTCAGGGCATATAATAATTTTGCTCCGTGAAGGATAATTCCATTCCATTCCTGATCGGTCCCGGGAAGGAATCCGGGCACATCGACCAACACGAGCAGCGGAATGTTAAAGCAATCGCAAAAACGTGTAAAACGCGCGGCTTTTTTAGAGGAATTAACATCCAAAACCCCGGCAAGACTCAGTGGCTGGTTGGCGATGATCCCAATACTTCTTCCTCCCAATCTGGCAAAACCAACAATAATATTCTCGGCGTAATTTTTATGGATCTCAAAAAAGGAATCCTCATCGATAATTCCCTTTATCACCACGTGCATATCGTATGGTTTGTTGGAACTCTCCGGAATGACGGTTTGCAGGGAATCCCGGATCTCATCACCCAAAATATAAGGAATTTTTGCAGTTGTTTCCTTATTGTTCTGAGGCAGGTAACTCAAGAGTTTCTTGATTGCTTCCAAACAGGAAATATCATTTAAAGAAGTAATATGCGTTACACCAGATTTGGTGGAATGTGCGGATGCCCCTCCCAATTCTTCCGAGGTAACCTCTTCATTGGTCACTGTTTTTACCACGCTGGGACCGGTCACAAACATATAACTTGTATCCTGCACCATCAGGGTGAAATCTGTCATTGCAGGAGAATAAACCGCTCCCCCTGCGCAAGGTCCCATAATGGCAGAAATTTGAGGGATCACCCCCGAGGCCTGAACATTGCGATAGAAAATATCGGCATACCCCCCCAAAGAGCGGACCCCTTCCTGGATCCTGGCCCCACCGGAATCGTTTAATCCAATAATGGGAGCACCCACAATCATTGCGTGATCCATTACTTTACAAATTTTTTCGGCATTGGTTTCAGACAATGCCCCTCCAAAAACGGTGAAATCCTGTGCAAATACATAGATCAACCGGCCGTTAATAGTACCGTAGCCCGTTATTACCCCATCCCCATAATAAATTTCCTTTTCCATGCCAAAATCAGTGGTTCGGTGAGTTACCAAAATCCCTATTTCTTCAAAGGACCCTTCATCCAGCAAATAATTCACCCTCTCGCGGGCGGTCAATTTCTTTTTTCCGTGTTGTTTGGCGATCCGGTTTTCACCGCCCCCCATATGCGCCTGGGCAATTTTATCTTTTAATTTCTCGATGTTATGGCTCATAATTTTTCTCAAAAAAATATTGTTTCTTTTGTTTATCTTGTTTGAATAGGATTCTCATATACCTCTTTGGGCACGCCCGACAAGACAATTTAATTTATAGGCAATCGAAGTACTTCCCTATCTTTCAGGTATAATTTCAATGCAATTAAGGCAGCTAGTTGTGCCTCCTCTTCAATTTTTGATTCTAATTTTTCTGCTGAATAGTAATTCTCTACAAAATGGGTGTCAAAATTTCCGCTTCGGAAAGCATCGTGTTCAAACACGAATTTCCCAAAGCCAAGAGTGGTCATTACCCCTTTTACTTCGTAATTTTCTATAGCCTTAATCATCAATTCAATGGCCTGCTCCCTGGTTTTTCCATGCGTGATAAGTTTAGCCAGCAAGGGGTCATAATAAATTGGGATTTCCATTCCCTGTTCAAATCCGTCATCCACGCGAATTCCTTCGCCAAGGGGGATTTGGTAGCGCTCCAAGATGCCAACACTTGGCATAAAATCTGCCATTGGATCCTCGGCATAGATCCTCAATTCCACGGCATGGCCGTTAATTTTTAAGTCGTCCTGGGAAAAGGCCAGTTTTTCACCCCTTGCTACCTTTATTTGCTGTTCCACCAAATCCAGGCCTGTGATCAGTTCAGTAACGGGATGTTCCACCTGCAAGCGGGTGTTCATCTCCAGAAAATAGAAATTTTTACGGTCATCCATTAAAAATTCTACCGTTCCCACTCCCACGTAATCACAGGCTTTAGCAACTTTAATAGCAGCTTCTCCCATTTTTCTACGAATCTCCTGGGTTAACACTACCGATGGCGCTTCTTCAATTACTTTTTGATGCCGGCGCTGAATACTGCATTCCCGCTCAAAAAGGGACACCATAGTCCCGTGAGTATCGGCAAGCACCTGGATTTCAATGTGTCTTGGGAAACTGATATACTTCTCAATAAAAACCGATCCATCCCCAAAGGCAGATTCCGCTTCCCGGATGGCAGCTTTGATTTGATCTACCAGGTCTTTTTCCTGTTCTACTACCCGCATTCCCTTTCCCCCACCCCCGGCAGAGGCTTTGATCAAAATGGGATAGCCTATTTCAGCAGCGATAACCTTCGCCTTATTAACATCGGTAATGGCCTGGTCAATTCCGGGGACCAGCGGAATATCGTATTTTTTAACAGCTTCCTTAGCAGCCAATTTGCTACCCATAACCCGAATTGCCCTGGAGGGTGGACCTATAAATATAATTCCGTTTTTTTCGGCTTCTTCGGCAAAATCGGCATTTTCGCTCAAAAACCCATATCCGGGATGTATTGCATCAGCCTTTAATCCTTTTGCAATCCGTATGATTTTGCTTCCCAGTAAATAGGATTCCTTAGAGGGTGGCTCTCCAATACAAACCGCTTCATCCGCAAATTTCACATGGGGGGAATTCCGGTCGGCAGTAGAGAAAACCGCCACGGTTTTAATACCCATTTTCTGGGCCGTTTTCATGATTCGCAAGGCTATCTCCCCCCGGTTGGCTATTAATATTTTTTTCATTTTAACGATTTCTCTAAGGTTGGCAAAAATACCAATTTGCCTATTCCCATTTAATTCTAAACATTGAAATACTTTCCTGGTTTTTGAAATTATTCCATTTCAATTAACATTTGATTTTTCTC
>JBGSWA010000124.1:0-6885 GCA_041752645.1 Gillisia sp.
AGGAATTAGCCTCAGATATGTTCCTGTATCCAAGATGGAAAAAGCAGGAATTTTGTGATGCTTCACTAAATCGATTTCGTCAACATCCTTTGGATCATATTGAGGGATTGGAAAAGACAATAAAAGGAGTACTAAATAAGAGTAAGGTGGAGCGATCCTCCGTGAAAGGGATTTGTATCGATACGACAGGTTCTTCCCCCATCCCGGTAACTAAACTAGGCAACCCTTTGGCCTTTGAGAAGGGTTTTGAAGAAAACCCTAATGCCATGATGGTTTTGTGGAAAGATCATACTGCAATTGATGAGGCTAATGAAATTAATGAATTGGCTGAGAATTGGGGAGGTATAAATTACACCAAATACGAAGGCGGAATTTATTCCTCAGAATGGTTTTGGGCAAAAATAACCCATATTATCAGGGAAGATGAGGCGGTAAAAAACGCCGCATATTCCTGGATGGAGCATTGTGATCTGATGACCTTTCTTCTTTTAGAGGATCAGGATCTGAAGAGTTTTAAAAGAAGTCGTTGTGCGGCAGGCCATAAAGCTATGTGGCATAAGGACTGGAATGGACTCCCCTCCGAGGATTTTTTAAGCAGGTTAGATCCTTATTTAGGACAGTTGCGCGGGAGATTATATGATAAGACCTATACTTCCAATGAAGTTGCAGGGAATCTAAGTAAGGCCTGGGCAAAGAAATTAGGCCTCACTACCGATACTGTTATTTCCGTGGGAACCTTTGATGCCCATGCAGGGGCGGTAGGAGCAAAGATAGAAGAGAACACTCTTGTACGGGTTATGGGTACCTCTACCTGTGATATTATTGTTTCTTCCAAAGAAGAAATTGGGGATACCACCGTGCGCGGAATTTGTGGGCAGGTAGATGGATCGGTAATTCCCGGTCTGGTAGGTCTGGAAGCAGGACAATCTGCCTTTGGTGATGTTCTGGCATGGTTTAAGGATGTGCTGTCCTGGCCAATAGACAATCTTATTTTAAATTCCACCATACTTTCAGAGGAACAAAAAGAGAGCTTAAAGATAGAGCTGGAAAAAGATTTCATTTTAAAACTCTCGCAGGAAGCCGAAAAAATAGCTATTTCAGAGAGTATCCCCATTGCATTGGACTGGATTAACGGCAGAAGAACCCCCGATGCCAACCAGGAATTAAAAAGTGCCATCTCAAATCTTTCTCTGGGGACTAAAGCTCCACATATTTTTAAGGCCCTTGTAAACGCCATCTGTTTCGGTTCAAAAGAAATTGTCAATCGGTTTGAAGAAGAAGGAGTTAAGATCCACAGTGTTACCGGGATTGGAGGGGTAGCCAGGAAATCACCATTTATTATGCAAACCCTTGCAAATGTGCTGAATATGCCAATCAAGGTAGCGGCCTCGGATGAGGCTCCCGCCCTGGGTGCAGCGATCTATGCCGCGGTTGCCGCAGGTCTTTACCCAAATGTAATGGCGGCAAGTAAAAAACTCGGGAGTGATTTTGAAGCAGAATATCACCCTATCCAGGAAGAAGTAGCAGCTTATGCAGAACTTATGAAGGCTTATCAGAAATTAGGAGCTTTCGCCGAAGAAAATAGTAACCGTAAAACAACCATCGATGAATTCAAACTATAAAGAATTAAAACGGGAATGTTATGAGGCCAATATGGAGCTGGATTCCTTGAAGCTTGTTATTTATACCTTTGGCAATGTCAGTGCTGTAGACAGAGCCAGGGGCATATTTGCTATCAAGCCAAGCGGGGTTCCGTATCAAGACCTGAAACCGGAAGACATTGTTATTCTGGATTATGAAAACAACATTATAGAGGGCGAGATGAGACCCTCCTCAGACACTAAAACCCACGCTTATTTATATAAGACCTGGGATGAGATAGGAGGCATCGCACACACCCATGCGACCTATTCTGTAGCCTGGGCCCAGTCCCAAAGGGACATTCCAATTTTTGGTACCACCCACGCAGATCACCTAACCACAGATATTCCCTGCGCTCCTCCTATGAGCGATGCATTAATTCAGGGGAATTATGAGTACAATACGGGGATTCAGATCCTGGATTGTTTTAAAGAAAAGAATCTTTCGTATAAGGAAGTACAAATGGTACTCATTGGAAACCACGGTCCTTTTACCTGGGGAGAAAATGCGGCCAAAGCGGTATACAACTCTAAAGTTCTGGAGGAGGTAGCCAGGATGGCATTTTTAACCCTGCAGATAAATCCTGAGGCCCCCCGGCTAAAGGATTCCCTTATTAAAAAACATTACGAGCGCAAACACGGAAAAGACGCTTACTACGGACAGAAATAATACATATTAATTTCAAATTAAAATTTTAATGATCAATTTAGAGCAAAAACAAATCTGGTTTGTTACCGGAAGCCAAAATTTATACGGAGAAGAAACCTTGCAACAGGTTGCCGAAAACTCCAAAAACATCGTCAAGGGGCTTAATGAATCCTCCGCCCTCCCTATAAAAATAGTGTTTCAGGAAACGGTAAAAACATCAGATGAAATAGCAGCGCTTTTTCAAGAAGCCAATTCCAATAAAAATTGTATTGGAATTGTAGCCTGGATGCACACCTTCTCTCCGGCAAAAATGTGGATTAGGGGATTAACTATTCTCAATAAACCACTATGCCACCTGCATACCCAATTTAATGCTGAAATCCCCTGGGAAACCATGGATATGGATTTTATGAATCTGAACCAGTCGGCGCATGGGGACAGGGAGTTTGGATTTATAATGACCCGGATGCGTAAAAAACGCAAGGTAATAGTAGGACATTGGCAGTCGGATCGGGTTCAGAAAAAACTGGGAATATGGAGCAGGGTAGTCTTGGGCTGGGATGAACTGCAGTATTTAAAGGTAGCACGTATCGGAGATAATATGAGGGATGTTGCCGTAACCGAAGGGGATAAGGTTGGAGCTCAAATGCGTTTTGGAATGTCGGTCAACGGGTATGATTCCTCGGAGGTAGTGAAACATATTACTGCAGCTAAGGAAGAAGATATAGCTAAACTTCTCGCAGAATACGAATCTTCCTACACCCTAGCTGATTCCCTTAAAGAAGGAGGAGATCAAAGAGGCTCTTTGGTAGACGCAGCAAAAATAGAGATTGGGTTAAGGGCATTCCTGGAAGAGGGTGGTTTTAAGGCCTTTACAGATACCTTTGAAAATCTTGGAGAACTCAAACAACTCCCCGGAATTGCAGTGCAAAGGCTGATGGCCGATGGCTACGGTTTTGGCGCTGAAGGTGACTGGAAAACAGCTGCTCTTCTGCGTGCGATGAAGGTCATGGCCCAGGGACTCGAGGGAGGTACTTCCTTTATGGAAGATTACACCTACCATTTTACGCCTCAAAAATCCTATGTTCTGGGTTCCCATATGCTTGAGATATGTCCAAGCATCGCCGATGGAAAACCAACCTGCGAGATACATCCTCTTGGAATTGGAGGGAAGCAGGATCCTGTGCGTTTGGTTTTTAACGCTCCTGAAGGTGCCGCCCTCAATGCTTCTCTAATAGATTTAGGAAACAGGTTTCGGTTAATTGTAAATGAGGTAGAGGCAGTAAAACCTGAGAGAGCATTGCCAAACCTACCGGTTGCCAGGGTACTTTGGGATCCTAAGCCAGATCTTGATATTGCCGCAACCTCCTGGATATTATCCGGGGGAGCGCATCACACCGTTTATTCCCAGGCAATCACCACTGAATTTTTAGAGGACTTTGCAGATATTGCCGGGATAGAACTGCTGGTGATCGATGAAAAAACCAACGTCAGGGATTATAAAGATAGAATTAATGCGAATGAGGCTTATTATCATTTGTTTCAACACGGAATGTAATCAACAAAAACGATACCTATGAATTTATTAAAACGAAGCACTGCCCTGGCCGGGATTATTTGCTTTGCACTGGTGAATATTCAGTGCAAGAACGACAATAAAGAAAAAACAGAAGATTCTAAAATTATGGAAAATAAAGAAAATCTTGTCATTCAGAAAAAAGATTTCGGGGCAACCCCTGAGGGTGAGAAAGTGGATCTCTATATCTTGAGAAACGCGCAGGGCATGGAGGTTGAAATCATCACTTATGGGGGCAGGATCACCTCCCTTAAAGCGCCGGATAAAAACGGTACCTATGAGAATGTCGTTTTGGGATTTGATTCCATCAGTCAATATGTCTCGGACAATCCATTTTTTGGGGCCCTGATAGGCCGCTATGGAAACAGGATAGCAAAAGGTGAATTCTCCCTGGATGGGGAAAAATACTCCCTGCCAAAAAATGATGGTGAGAATCATTTGCATGGAGGCGAAAAAGGGTTTGATAAGGTGGTTTGGAAGGTTGAGGAAATCCAGGACAATAATAATTCCTTGCAGCTTTCCTATTTAAGCCAGGATATGGAGCAGGGATACCCAGGGAATCTGAATACTGTGGTTACCTATACTCTTAACGATGATAATTCATTGGATGTTCTTTATGAAGCTACAACCGACAAAAAGACGGTTGTAAATCTGACGCAACATTCCTATTTTAATCTCTCTGGGGATTTCAGTGAAACCATTCTGGATCACGAGGTAAAGATAGATGCGGATACATTTTTACCCGTGGATGCAACCCTAATTCCTACGGGAGAACAAAAAAAGGTAGCCGGGACCCCGTTTGATTTTCGGGAAGCCAAGGTTGTAGGAAGGGATATCGTAAAAGAAAATGAGGATGAACAATTGAAAAGGGGATTGGGTTTTGACCATTGCTGGGTTCTTAATAAACAGGATAGTGGGGTGAGATTTGCCGCTTCCGCGTATCATCCCCAGAGTGGACGATTATTGGAAGTCTTTACCGATGAACCGGGAATACAATTTTATAGCGGTAATTTTTTAGATGGGACCCTGACTCAAAAAGCAGGGGTGGGCACCTATGGAAAAAGAAGCGGTCTTTGCCTGGAAACCCAGCATTTTCCGGATTCTCCCAACCAGGAGGATTTTCCTTCTGTAGTGCTCGCACCGGGAGAAAAATACACTTCAAAAACATCATTTAAATTTTCCATAAAATAGCAATATGATTCCATTAGATTTATACGACTGGCTGGCAATAGGCATCTACTTTCTCATCATAGCGGGAATTGTGGCCTGGGTCATGTCAAAGAAGCAGGAAAATACCGAAGATTACTTTCTTGCCGGAAGAAACGTGGGTTGGTTTGTGGTAGGGGCATCAATATTTGCATCAAATATCGGTTCAGAACACGTAGTTGGGCTGGCGGGCGCTGGTGCCGGGGATAAGCTCCCCATGCTTATTTATGAAATTCAGGCCTGGGTGGTGCTCATCCTGGGGTGGGTATTTTTACCCTTCTATAAGCGCAGCGGGGTATTTACCATGCCGGAATTTTTAGAAAAAAGGTTTGACGCGAGGTCTCGTTGGGTACTTTCGGTTTTCTCTATAATTGCATATGTGCTCACCAAAATATCGGTAACCATTTACGCCGGTGGGGTAGTGGTATCGGCATTGCTGGGGATAGATTTCTGGACCGGGGCTATTGCCACGGTTGTACTTACCGGAATATATACCGTATTGGGTGGGATGAAAGCTGTTGTTTATACAGAAACCCTACAGGCGATTATTTTAGTACTTGGAGCAGGTGCTCTGACTTTTATAGGCCTGGATGCCGTTGGGGGCTGGGAGAGTATGAAAGAGACTATTACTCCGGAATATTTAAATATGTGGAGACCAGCTTCAGACCCTGATTTCCCCTGGCCTTCCCTATTGATTACCAGTACCATTGTAGGGATCTGGTATTGGTGTACAGACCAGTACATCGTGCAGAGGACCCTCACCGCCAGAAATATCAAGGAGGGACGAAGAGGTACCATATTTGGGGCCTTATTAAAATTGCTGCCGGTATTTTTATTCCTGGTTCCAGGGATAATCGCCTTAACCCTTAAAATGCGGGGAGAATTGCATTGGGATACCCCGGATCAGGCCTTCCCGGTCTTGATGAGTAATTTATTGCCCTCAGGATTGAGGGGGTTGGTTGCGGCCGGACTTTTGGCTGCACTGATGAGTTCCCTGGCTTCCGTGTTTAATTCCTGTTCCACCTTGTTTACTGTGGATATTTATAAAAAATTAAGGCCAAATACCCCTGAGAAGAAATTGGTGAGAACTGGTCAAATTGCTACCGTGGTTATTGTGTTCATAGGAATACTTTGGATCCCTATTATGGCCAATATCTCAGGAGTTCTTTATGAATACCTTCAAAAAGTGCAATCCTATATCGCTCCTCCCATTACCGCAGTATTCTTGTTGGGGATATTCTATAAAAGGATTAACGGCCTCGCAGCTTTTGTAACCTTGGTAGTTGGCTTTATTGCCGGTGCCTTCAGAATCGTGCTGGAGCTTCAAAAGGACAACCTGGATCCAAATGGCTTCCTTTTTAAAGTTGGGGATGTCAACTTTCTGACCTTTGGCGCCTGGTTCTTCCTGTTTTGTATTGTCCTGGCAATAACAGTCAGCTTGTTAAGCAGCATACCCTCTATGGAAAAGGTAAAAAACCTTACCTTCCAAACCATATCAGCAGAGGAGAAGGCTGAGAATAAAGCCAGTTATAACTGGAAAGATATTGTAGTTTCTATCCTGGTTCTTGCCGCTGTTGGCTGGGTAATGATCATCTTTAACGGAGGTTAAGGATTCATTTGACAATGACCAAGGGATTGAGAAACTAGACGAATAAATTAAAAAGTAAAACCAAATGAAATTTTTTATAGATACGGCGAATCTCGCCCAAATAAAAGAAGCACAGGCCCTGGGTATTCTCGATGGGGTCACCACGAATCCATCGCTGATGGCCAAGGAGGGCATTACAGGAAAGCAGAATATTTTACAGCATTAC
>JBGSWA010000125.1:0-4744 GCA_041752645.1 Gillisia sp.
TATTAATAAATATGTACCTATTTAAAATCAAACAAAAATGAATTCAAAAATTATCACATCGTCTCTATTGTTTTTTGCAATCCTTTTCACCTCCTGCCTGAGCGAGGCACAAAACAGCAAGTCAGAAAAGGCTTCTTCCACAACAACAGCTTCCGTAGCTGCGAGCATAGAAATGATCCAGTTCCACTCTGAGAATCGGTGTATGACTTGTAATAAAATTGAAGAATTAACCCTGGAAACCCTTAAAGACTATCCTGCAATTCCATTTTCTTTGGTGAATGTGGATGAAAAAAAGAATGAAAAACAAGCCGAAGAATTTGAAGCCTATGGCACTTCTTTGTTCCTCTTTAATCCTAAAACAGGAAAGAAAACAAATCTTACTGAGTTTGCATTTATGAATGCAGGAAATAAAGCCAAGTTTGCGGCAGGCCTGAAAAAAGAGATTGAAAAATTTAAAAAATCATAATCCATGGAATGGTTAACTGAAATTGCGCAAAACAGGGATGCACCACTTTTAGCTGCCTTTGCCCTAGGCTTGCTTACAGCGGTCTCCCCCTGCCCCCTTGCAACCAATATAACAGCTACTGCCTATATAGCAAAAACCATCAGCAACCGAAAAAAGGTGTTGCTGAGCGGGTTCCTGTACACCCTGGGCAGAATGGCAACCTATATGGTGCTTGGATCAATTATTTATTTTGGTGCAAGTAAATTTCAGGTGGCAAAATTCTTCCAGGGAAATGGCGAAAAATTTATCGGTTTTGTCCTGATTATCATCGGGCTTATTATGCTCGATGTGATCAAACTCAGTTTTATAAAAGGAATGAATTTTACAGACAGGCTTTCGGATAAATTCAAGGATAAAGGCCTCTTAGGTTCCTTTTTATTGGGTGCACTGTTCGCATTGGCTTTTTGCCCCTATAGCGGCGCCTTGTTTTTTGCAGTGCTCATTCCCATGACGCTTTCTGCCACTGCGGGCCTGGCCCTGCCGGCGGTATTTTCCTTTGGAACAGGATTGCCTGTTATACTTTTTGCCTTCGTGATCGCCTTTAGTATTGATAAACTGGGCATGTATTTTAAGGTCATCACAAAAGTTGAAAAAGTGATGCGGGGGGTCGCAGGGCTTAGCTTTATCCTAACAGGATTGTATTACATACATATGTACTGGAAGATCATTTAAACAGAGGAGCCTCCAGTAAATTTTCATTCCTGTGTTCTAAACCGCAACCCGCCGAAATCCTCAGGCAAAAATTTATTGACCAGAAATCCGGGCAACGGGAGAATAGCGCGAAAACCTTGATTTAACTGATTTGATACTTTAAGGTTTTTTCGCATTAATGCTTATACTGAGAATCGCGTTTTTTTTCTTTCGGTACTCTTGTAGTTCCCCATGACTGATGAATTGCAGGAGTAAACTCTCGGGTAAATTAATATCGTGTTCTTTTCTGATTTCTAAATTCTGAAACCCTGCATTTTCTATTATGGTTAAATATTCAGTTTTTTCCAAGGCTCCTGACACGCACCCAGCATACATCTGGGCAGCCTCCAGAATGCCTTTTGGCATCTCTGCGTTCAGGACCACATCTGAAATACTAAAATGTCCGCCCGGTTTTAATACGCGAAAAACCTCCTGGTAGGCCTTGTTTTTATCAGGCACCAGATTCATTACGCAGTTGCTAATTACAACATCGATAGATTCAGATGGGACAGGCAATTCCTCGATATCTCCCAGAAGGAACTCCACGTTCTGAAATCCTAATGTACGCTTGTTTTCATTCGCTTTTTCCACCATTGCCTCTGTAAAATCTACCCCGATAACTCTTCCGGTTTCTCCCACTTGTCCTCGGGCTATAAAAACGTCGTTACCTGCTCCCGAGCCAAGGTCTAAAATCGTATCTCCTTTTTTGATATCTGCAATTTCTGTAGGTAAACCACATCCCAGACCCAGGTCTGCAATTTCCTGATAGCCTTCGACATTTGCGTAGGCCTCCTTCATAAAGGGTGTCGCTTGTTCCGGGGAACAACAGGAAGGACCGCATCCGCAACCGCCAGCGTTTTTTACTGCCGCTGTGTAAGATTCTTTCACAGCATCTTTAATGTTTTTAGTCATTGTTTTAATTTTTAAGTTACCTACTATAGACGCAGAATAAAATAAAAGACGCAGAGCTACTCGGAAGTAGTACCGCAATTTCCTCTTTGTATATAATCAACTACATTTCCATATGAATCAGTTTGTATGGAGCAACAGTCCGTAAAGAGTTTTTTTAGATGTTCCTTTCCCCGCTGAACCCTGGATTTTGCCCCTGAATAGGAGATGTTAATTTTTGAGCCAATTGCCTTTGAGTCAATCCTTCGAATTCTGTAAGAGTCAGGGCTTCTTTATATTTATGTTCCAATTGATTGATAAATGGTTTTAAACACTTTTGAAGATCCGTATTGTCAAGGATTTGATTTTGCTCAGCAGGGTCATACTCATTTATTTCAAGGTGATGTTTTAGTTTCCGGAAATGATCGTTAATGGCATTTCTGGTTATTTGGTAAATCCATGAGCTTAATTTGGACTCGTCTTTAAGAGTACCGATATTGCTCTGGATTTTGATAAAAATATCCTGAAAAATGTCCTTTGTCATATCCCCATCTTTAACCCGGCTATTTATAAATCCTTCTAATTCCTTGTGGAAGTCCTTCCAGATAAGATCCATTCTGTGCTGCATATTCCACTGTTTCCTTGATGTCATTTGCCACTGAATTGTAGTGGTTCAGCCTGTATTACTCTTCCTCGATATTGAAATTTCCCCCTGCGGAGGAAACCCATTTATATCAAAATTATGTAATTATAATTTAAAACCCAATTGTATTACTCTTCTAAAAAAAATGAAGCAGAAAAAGCCCCTTCAAATCCAGTTTCAGCCGGGTGCTGCTGGCTTATTTAATTTCTGCTACTAGCTACCCATGTAATTTTAGCAGGTCCCTCCCCTGTTTTTATTCCCGATGCCTTCTGCGGAATTTGTATTTATTTTGAATTTGGATTTTGTTTTCCTTAATTTTGAAACCTGAATCGCATAAATCCACCGTCTGTCTGAATGCAAAAATCCTGGCTACTCACTTGTTTGATCAATTTTTTATGTGCGGCACTCCTGGGACTTTTACTGCGATTTGTGTTTGTATACCCCCTTGGAATAAACTTCCGGTATGTAACCCACGCCCATTCCCACGTGGCGATGCTGGGCTGGGTTTATCTGATGTTGTTCAGTTTTATAGTCTATTATTTTATCCCGAAATTCTCCAAGGCGTATTCGCGGTTGTTTTGGGTTACCGAGATCGCTGTGGTGGGCATGATCCTGAGTTTTCCATTCCAGGGCTATGCAGCCATTTCCATAGGTTTTTCCACGCTGCATATTTTTTGCAGCTATTATTTCTTCAGGTTGGTATGGAAGGACCAAAAAGGAAATGATCTGGCAGAGCGTCATCTTTTAAAGGCATCTTTGCTCTTTATGCTGCTTTCCACCATTGGGATCTGGTGCCTGGGCCCGGCGGTGGCGACCATGGGAAACCAGTCGGCTTTTTTTAACATCGCCATTCAGTTCTTTTTGCACTTTCAGTTTAACGGCTGGTTCCTGTTTGCGGTGCTGGCCATATTTTTCAAGATCCTGAGCGGCCATTCCCTTAAAATCGATCCCCAAAAATTCAAGTGGTTTTTCCGATGGCTGCTCCTGGCCACCATATTGACCATGGCCCTGCCGGTGAGTTGGTATGCGTTTCATCCAGTTTTGCTATGGATAAATGCCATTGGAGTCCTTTCTCAGCTTGTCGCCGCCGTATTTTTTATCCTGCTCCTCAAACCCCTATGGCCGCTTTTTTGGCCCCAAATTTCAGGGCTTTCCAAGGGGATGTTAGGTTTCGCCTTAATTTGTTTCGCCCTAAAAATTGGATTGCAAACGACCTCCCTTTTTCCTGAAATAGCGCAGGTTTCGGCCCAGATCAGGAATTTTGTGATCGGGTTTATTCATTTGTTGATGCTGGGGGTGATCAGCGGATTCCTGTTTACTTTTTTATTGCAAAGCCGGTTTGTAGATCCCCAAAGCAACCTTCTAAAATGGGGAATCACAAGCTTCCTGTTGGGGTTTCTGGCCAGCGAACTCCTGCTTTTTATCCAGGGCGGGATGTTCTATTTCGGGGTTGGATCAATTCCTCATTACTACCTCAGCCTGTTTGTTTTCAGCGCCTTTCTGGTTGTTGGGATTTTGCTGATAGCCACAAGCCTTTTCAGGGCGAAGGCTGAAAAATCCAGTGGGAGTGCTAAAGTGGAGAACGGGGACAAACTGGAGTGGAGAGCGCAATAGGTTCCTTTTAAAAAGGTCAGATCAAAAAAGATCTTAGGTGGGGTTAAAAGATCCTGGGCAAGCAATTGGATCCTTTATAATAATCCCTCCCGAGCTTACTAAAAAAAAAGAAAACCAATCCCGTCACAAGACGAATTGGCTTTCTTCACGCTCAACTAAAAAATCAACTTTTTTTAATATGGATTGTCAAAAGGAATTTACAGCTTGCTTACCGCCACTTCGATGTTTTTGAGGGTATTGTCTGAGTTAACCCCCAGTCCTTCCTGCTGGAAAACAAGTTCCCCTTTTTCATTAAATACGCTGATGATATTTGAATGCGAAAAATCTATGGGGGAGATCTCTTTGTAGTTTACCGCCAAAACAGCGGCAAACTCACGTGTATTGGCCTTGGTAGACCTCAAAAA
>JBGSWA010000126.1:0-3281 GCA_041752645.1 Gillisia sp.
CACCTGCCAAGGATAGCGTACCCTTCCTCACTGAATCTTTCGAAACGCTTACTCCTGATAAACCAAGGTATGAAGTACCATCTAAAATTCTTCCGGTTAGTATACCAAAATCTTTTTGAGCAAATAGGTTTGTAGAAGGTATTAATGAGATGATAAAAAACATTCGTAAATAGAAATGAAAAGACTCCTTTAATTTACCGCAGCGAACACATTGAAACATGCTTTTAATATTTATGCAAAACTAAAGAATGCTATTCCCGGCTACGTTAAGATAATATTATCTTAAAATTATTATTTATGATTTACGTTAAATCATCACGGTATTTAGTGCTACAAAAGATGCTGCCTAAAATTTATATTTTAAAGCATTTTTACTGCTAAATATTTGTAGCCATATTTGTGATAAGAAATAAAAAAATATCGCTAAACATTACAAATTGAAAATTAAACTTCATTTTAATTAGCTATTGCAACAGTTGATAACCTTTTTCAAGAATGGGATCTTTTCCAAGCCCTTCCTGGATGGGGGTAATGTTAATAGCATAATCGGGTAAAATTCCATTTTCCACGGGAACACCATCGGGTGAGAGGGTAATAGTTGATGAGTATTGTAACTTCCATCCATTCACCAACAAGTAGTTTGCCGGGATAGCACCACCACCGCCAGTTTGGTCACCAACAATACGAACATTTGGTAAATATGACATATAGAGGACAAAGTCATTACACGCACTGAAACAAGTGCGATTGGTTAAAACTACAATTGGTTTATTGTAAAAAGTGCCAGCCGGGTAAACAAAGGAAGCTACTTTATCATAGAATTCGTCGTTACCATAGCCTCTCTTTTTCACTTCATATTTTACTAGTTTTTTATCACTAATAAATCTGCTAAAAAGTTTTTCAACATTGGCAAGGTTGCCTCCTGAATTATTTCTTACATCTATGATCAAACCTTTAGTTTCAGCGATATCTTTAAAAAATATTTTTAATTGAGCATCACTGATATTATCTCTGAACGATCCATAATGAAGGTACCCGGTTTCATTTATAACTTTATAAATAACAGGTCCTAGTTGTTCAAATTGATTATCAAGGTAATTTTTTTTGATATTGATTAAATTAAAATTTTTCAGGTAACCGGTATAAAAATATTCATAAGTATAAGTTTGTTCTTTGGCAATCAGGGATACATGACCGTCCCTTAATACTTCAAGTATTTTGCTACATTTGCTAAATAGGTCTGTTGTGGTTAAATCGTTTGCAAATCCGGGCCTGTTGTAGGTATTAACGCTATCCCAATCAATATTTTTTATGTTGAAAAGAGCATAGTTCTTATCCAAAGCTTTCCATAAATCATCGTACACAGCAATTGGGGTAACAGCAGGATTATTTAACTGGAGGGCCTTTTCACACCCTGTTAAAGTGAGCACCATTAAAAGAGTGATTCGTAATCTTGAAAAAAAATTCATAAAATTTAGTCTTTTCATTTGAATTTATAACGACAGGAAATTCCCAATTGATGATTGGCTACTATCACCGTATTACCTGTCTCAATTTTATAGTAATCCCAATTATAAGTAAGTGCAAGCAAAAATTTTTGATTCAATGTCCGTTCAATTGTCGTGAAATTTTTAATCTTTACAAGCCTTCCAATGCCGCCCAGTTTTGTATAGGTAAATAGATGATCCATATCTGAATTGTTCTTTGACTCAGGCGAATCCGATGAACTGTTAAGATCATCTGGAGTTGAGTAGCCAAAAATAAAGGGAACTGTTACCCTGTTTGTGATGGCAAACCCAGATAATTTACCTGCAAATTTGTATATCATTTTTATATTGCCGCCTAAAGAAAGCGCCGATTCAAATGAATGGTTTTGATTTATAAATCCTTTATAAACTCTGTTTGCATAAAATACCTGAACGATTCCACCAACTTTGCATTCGAACAAATTATTCGTCGAAGAATGAATTGAGTAAAGATTACTGTAATCAATATTTAGAATAGTTTGGTTCAGGTTGTATTGGGGCTCAACTTTAGCTTCATTATCACCTAAACTATAAAATATAAGTAATTCGTGTTCTGCAAGCCGACGCTTATATCTGACGAAGCCACCAATTCCGGGCGTAATGCCGCTAAATGGAATATCACTAAACTTAGTATCAATAACTATAGATTTGTTAACGCACGGACTGAGGGCGATATACCAGGTATTTTCACCTGCAGACGGGGCAGCCTGACAAATCACTTTTCCATTTGCTAAAAACAATAAATAAAACGAGAAGATTAAAAAGTAACTGGCCGGCTTGGTTATTAATGGAAGAAATAATCGTTTATAAAAATGGGTCATACATTGGTAATATTGTCTGCAATTTGAGTTATATAAGTTAAAACCGACAAATTTTAGTATTATTATAAAGACAACAAAGGAAGTAGATCGTAAACGTCTCGTTAATATACCCTAATAAGACCGCTCTTTATCCCAATTGCAGTAAAACGAGGAGCGTAAAGTTGAGCTAATCTTTTCATACCTTATTATTGGAATCACTTTATTCTTTTGGCTCTGGGTATTTTGTTCCCGCAACAAGTTTATTTAAATCCACTTTTCCCCAATCAAAATCCTTAACATCCTTAATTTTTTTACCTATATATTCACTATGGCAATAAAGTCCGTGAATTGGTTTATTTCTTAAATATTTATCTGCCAATGATGAAAATCTTCCGATGATCGGATTTGACATTCCGGCCTCTATGCATTCGAATCCTAGCTCTGTTGAAAACAATACCCTTAATCCCATGTCACTATATTGGAAGAAATTCCATGGTCTCTCGTGGGCAGCGAAAGAAAAATGAGTTTCAATAAAAACAATTCCACCTACTTTTAATAATTTCGTAATCTCTGTTGCAACTATCCATGGCATAGCGAAATGTTCAAAACAAGAACTTGAGTAGATAATGTCAAAATTTTGTTCTTCTCTAAAATATGAAGAAAGTTTATGTACATCGCCAACTATATCGACATTCGATCCGGGGTAATAGTCGAAGCCTACATATTCTGCCTTTGTCAAGGCCTTTCTCGCTTCTGATTTTCCGGTTACTTCCCTGCTCCCTATTTCCAAAATCCTTATTCCTGGCTGATTTGCAATTTTAAGCAAATAACATGGCCAATTTTGATGACTTGCTATAGTTGACATTGGCACGTTGTTACCCAAAAAATCGTGGTCGAACATCGAATCAATTGAAGTAATAAATCTTCGGCCATACCCATTTTTAAAAAATTTATA
>JBGSWA010000127.1:0-4838 GCA_041752645.1 Gillisia sp.
TTGCACGTGCATAGCCTTCCACATTTTCCCAGGTTTCTGCGCCACAAATCACTGAAATTATGCCGATAAGAAGGATGTCGTTTAAATTGTGTAGCTTCGTTATATCGCGCCTGGGGTCGTCTATTGCATTAAAAATAGACCTGAGTTTGTTGTTTGTATCCAAAGGATTAATTTACTTATTATCAGTATATTATACTCATAAAACCCTTCAAAAACAACAAAAATCAACATAAAAATGAGCCTTTTTTGAATTTAAATTATCAAAGAACAATTTTAAGATGCGTTTGCCCTGGCCAGTTTCGCCGGGAAACTTCCGTTTGATAAGGATTATTCCCGCTAGTTCAAAAATTGCCCGGGTTATAATTCCCTGTTATCCTTTGCCATAAGAGCCAATAAAAACATAAAGTTACCCCTGGCTCGCTTTCGATCTATTTTCCCTGACCATTAATAAATAAAAACGCTGTTCATCTATTATTTTTGCATTTCATCTGATATTCAACGTTCTTTGTAGATTATTTTTTTACTCCTAATAAAACCATTTTCATTGCCAGAGGTTCTCGTTTCAAATAATATGCGAACTAAAGCGTTTTATTTATTGAGTTTCAAAGGAATTGTCTCAATAAATCATCTGAAACAATTCTTTTAGAAATTAAAATGAATTGAAGGAAACCTCTTATTAAAAAAATGTTAATTTAATTATTCCTTGTTTCCTTAATACAATCAATAAAAAGACACACCCTATGAGCCCGACCATGACATCCCAGAATCCAATCCGCGGACTAACGATCCCCAGGAATTTTCTCCTCCTGTTCTTAATCTTTATTCTAAATTCCTGTAGTGTAGACACAAATAGTACCCAGGAGCCCCAGAAAAATATAATCGATTATATTGACGGGGATTCAGCCCTTTACAAAGGGATTTTCACAACGCGAAATTCTAAATTCAGGGGAATATTCAACCTTCAACTTCCCCGTGGAAAAGGGGATATCACAGAACTTAATGATGCTGCTGTCGGTTCAATCACCCTGCAGAGTGGTGAAGTATTTGAAGCTAGGGCAAAGAAATTCCTTCAAAAAAGCGCCGATTTTAAATTAGAGTTCGAATCCAGGGATCTTACCTTTATCTTTTCTCTTGATCAGTACGACAATCCATTGATAACAGGGGTTGTTTTTCAAGGCCAGTCAGCTGCGATCTTAGCGGCCCAGGAAACACCCGATTCCCCGGTGACTCCAGTGACAGGAACCTATGTTTGCACCAACTGCGAGGATCAAAACTCCTCTATAAATGGAATTGAGCTAAACCAAGAGGAAAGAACATTTAATATGTTGCTAACCACAGCAGATGGGTTTACTAACCTTAGTATCCAGGCAATTGTGGGGATTTTAGTCGATACCCAATTATTGGTCAATGAGAGTTGCACCACCGAAGGGCCCTATACGAATTGCACCATTAAAAGTGGAGAGAACCTCACCACGGAGCCCATCACCTGGACCGGACTGCACCGTTATACATCTGCAGGCAGTGAAGGCGCACCCTGTTCCGAGATATCCGGGGTTTTTGATTACTCTTCCCCTGATTTTGGTTCGATACAAGGAGAATTTAAAAGCGATAAAAACTGTCCAGATACAATTTAGTACAGGTTCTTAGGGAAGGACATATAAATCCAAAATTGTATCAGTCGGCCTGAGAATCCCTCTTCTAATAAATAGGTAAGCAAAGCTTTTGAGGATTTTTCCGAAAGTTTCTCCAGGCAAACAAAACCATGGTAGATCCCTGGAAATAACAAAACGTATCGGTCCCGACAATTAAGCCTCCTCTTATTGCACAAATTGGAAGCTGACTCTCCTGGCCAGAGCATCCCTCGATTTTTAGGAATCTAACATAAGGCCCGAAGTAGCTTGAAGGGGTGAAAAAATTTGAGAATCCTGGATTTTAAGATTCTTAAAAAGGGTCTGAATTATTCATCTACTCGGACCCTTTTAATTTTAATTGCCAGCCTCTGGCTGCTGTGGTAAAAAAACCTCTGCCATCATGCAGCGTGCACTTCCGCCTCCACAGGTTTCAATGGTGTTTATATCTGAACTTAAAATCTCGCAATGTTTTTCAATTCTGCGCAACTGCTCCCTGGTTAAACTTTGGTGAGCAGTGGTGCTCATTACAAGATATTTTTTATCCCTGCCACCCTTAACCTGTAACATATTGCCTGCAAAGCTGTGCATCTGGGCTTCGGAAATTTCAATTATTTCCTTTCCATCTTCCTTTAAATGTCTTTTTACATTATTGCGCTCCTTCTTATCATCTATGCAATCAAGGCAAATCACCGCAAATTCCTCAGCGACACACATCATCACATTGGTGTGATAAATGAGTTTTCTTTCCCCCTGCACATCCTGATATGCAGAGAAAACTACCGGGGTAAATTCCATATCTTCACAAAATTCTATCAACAAATCTTCATCTGCACGAGGCGATAAAGCACAATAGGCTTTTTGATTTTCCCTGTCCAGGATCATACTTCCCGTTCCTTCAAGAAAAACCCCCTCCTCTTCCGCCTTTGTATAATCTATGACCTCCTTTATTATAAAACCCCTTCTTTCCAATTCCTCAAAGAAATCCATTCTTCTTTCCCGCCGCCTGTTTTCAGCAAACATGGGATAAACAACTGCAGTTCCCTCCTGATGAAAGGATACCCAGTTGTTGGGAAAAATAGAATCCGGGGTGTCCAATTCTTCTTTGTCATTCAATACCACCACCTGCAGCCCAACAGACTCCAGTTTATTTACCAAGGAATCAAATTCTTCCTGGGCCTTTTTATTTATTTCCACATGGGTGAGCTGCAGCTTTTCCTGAAAAAAGTTGTTCACCGCAGTTTGCTCATTCCTCCTGAAGGAAACCGGCCGAACCATTAAAACGGTATTTGTTATTTGTTCCATAATAGTTATAACTTATTCTCTAATTAATGGCAAGGTAGAACATCTTAAAAGTCCTTCCTGTTTTGAAATTTCAGCATATGGAACCTCTTCCACAGTAATGTTTTGTTTTCGTAACCAGGCGTTCAACCGGGTGAAGTTTTTTTCCGAAATAACTACTTCTTCTGAAATAGAGAAGATATTGGAATTCATATTATACATTTCTTCCTGTGTAATTTCAAAAATATTTTCTTTCCCGAATAGCTGTACAAGCCAGTTGTATTCCTCCTCAATCAAAAATCCACCCTTATAGATAATTGCCTTATCCCTTCCCACCGGCTGAAAGCAGCAATCCAGGTGTAATGCATTTTCCCGAGGATCGGTATTGGATTTCTTTAAACTAAAGGAAACCACCTTTTTATGCGGAAATAATTTCTGCAGGGCTTCCACGGCTTTCATATTGGTCCTTGCTGTAATAAATTCCGAATAATCCCCTTCCTTATAAGTCCCAACCAAAATATATTCCTTAAACGGCATAACATCTCCGCCTTCAATATGGGCATCTTCGGGAAGGCTGATCACATTTTTCGGATCAATCTGTTCGATCACATGGTTGATAGCTTCAATTTCTTCATCCCTGTCGGGTAAAATATTGGCTTTAATAAATTTATCTTCCAGGACAAAGGCGATATCACGGGTGAAGATCTGGTTGTAATCCTCTATGAGCTTAGGCCTGAAAACCCTTACCTTATATTTCTCAAGAACCCCTGCCACGGCTTCCATCTCAGCCACCATATCTTTTTCAAGTGGATAGGTCCCTGCCCTTATATGCTCTGCCGATTTAGGATCATATGCCTCCGCAAGATCTGGTATGGGTCCATTGCTTATGGCAGTCCCCAGCACTACAGCCTTTAAAGGTGCCGTTTCACTTGTGATATTCAATTTTAGCATTCCTGATTTTTTTTACAAATATAAAGAAAGGATTATCATAAAAAAATCTTTTAAATTCAATTAAAGCGCCTTTATTTCTTCCATTTTGAATAATGCAGCGCTATTTCCTGACAATATTTTCTAAGGCTTTAACTTCTGCGAACCTGAATTTAGACCATGAGCGAAACCTGATCAAAAAGACCTCCATGGATATCTCCTGGCTATAAATAAATGAGGGAAGCAAGCCGCATTATATTTTGAATTTACAGCGGCGCGAAAACTGCGAATTAGTGTCAATGGCTAAAAATAAGCATAGGAAAGATGCGATAAGGAGTAAATCCAGCAAACCTCCTCGGAATTATCTGAGATGCGATAATTCGTTTTTAAACAGGGGATCGTTCCTTAGTATCCTCTATTCACTTTCTGAATAATTGCATAAAAAAAGCCCCATCTGTGAGATGAGGCTTTTTGTTTAATTGCGGAATGCTCGATTTTTATCGATTTTCAACATCCTTGAAGGCTCGGTAATTTTCTCCTATATAAATCTGACGTGGTCGTCCAATGGGTTCTTTTCCCAATCGCATCTCTCTCCATTGTGCTATCCAACCGGGAAGACGTCCTATTGAAAATATCACGGTGAACATCTCTGTGGGAATTCCCAAGGCACGGTAGATTATTCCTGAATAGAAATCTACGTTTGGATATAATTTACGCTCCACAAAATAAGGATCTTCCAATGCTGCTTTTTCAAGAGCTTTGGCAATGCCAAAAATTGGATCGCTCAAACCTAAATCACTTAACACCTCATCTGCAGCTTTTTTAATAATTTTTGCACGTGGGTCAAATTTTTTGTAAACCCTGTGACCAAATCCCATCAATCTAAATGGATCGTCTTTATCCTTTGCCTTATCAATAAATTTTGAAGTATCCCCGCCATCTTTTTCAATTTCTTCCAGCATTTCAATTACCGCCTGGTTAGCACCCCCGTGAAGTGGTCCC
>JBGSWA010000128.1:0-2722 GCA_041752645.1 Gillisia sp.
ATATCAGAATCTATTAACTTCATGGTTTTTTCATATCCCGTGTTGCCTAATAATTTTTCATACCATTCTTTTTCGTACCATTCTGGGTTTTCAACTTCTAATGGGTGATGGTGAACTAACGCAATAAACTTAATATCTTTATTCTTTAATCTTAGGGCATCAATTGCATTGCCTATAATTTGAAACTGGTCTTCTCCTATTTTTCCTTGTGCAAATTCTCCGCTTGTATTTGAGTCGAACTTTATAAGTCCGAGATTAAGTTCAGGAATTACGTCAATTTTATTTGTAATTAGTGACGAAATTATAGATTTTTCAAACTTTAATTTGTTAATAAAATTTAGGCCACTAGTGTCAATATCATGATTTCCTAAAATATATGTGGGTTCTGGGAATCCTTTCCCATTTAGCATTTCGGTAAAATCAAGAAACGATTGTCTATTTACTTTTGTTGGTGAATCTACCAGGTCTCCCGTAATAATTGGATGAATTTTAGCGGATTCCTCAATTTCACTTCTTTGATTTTCTAGTATTCGTAGCAATCTTACTTTTCTATTATTTGCAATTGCATTACCAAAATGCAAATCGCTTAAATGTAAAAAATAATAATATTTTGATTCTTCTGAGACGGAATTAAACCTATCATTTATATATCTAAACGCATTTCGTTTGTCGAATTCCAAAAACCTATATAATTCTGGAATATCGTCCATGCTTTTAATGGGTACAAAAAGACTTTCATTAGCTTGCCAAATCAAAATACCTGGCCACTGTTCAATTCGTTTATAAGCTATATTGAACTGTTTAAAAGCATTTAATAATACTATATTTTCATGCTGTATGATTTCTTTTGGTTGTAAAATTAGACATGATGTATCCGAACTTCTAAAACTTGGACTGTAATTGCTATTAACTATGTCCCTAAGAGTATTTTCGGATGTTAAAGCGATATTGAGTTCATTATATTCTGAACCAGGTAATATTAAAGTTTTAAATTCGTAGGAACCCAACATATAATGTAATTTTTTCAACACAGATAGAAAAAGTTGAAATAGTCTGTTCTGAGTTAAATTATTCATACTGTTTTCATTATTAACTATAGAGCCTAAATCATTTCTTATTTCCTTCCATCCATAAAAAATATGCTCAAACTCAATTTGAGTTTCTTTAAATTCTCGTGAGGTATAGAAATCTCTCATGGGGTTTTCAAGAAAATTGTCTATAAATTCTTTGTTTGGAATAAAGTATTTATCATAGTCAGAAAGTGTTTGTTCGGCAAAGGTCAAGATATTGCCTTCGACCAAATGCCCTACGGAATTCGCATTTACTAACGAAAATCTGTACCCCATATATTTATAGTTTAATTGTGTATAAAATTATTATTTTATTTTAATTCCAACATCACAAGTCGTATGACTTTGCCGAAAAATCCAAGAGCAATAAAATTGAATTTTTAAATGTGGTCAAAATGTCAAAATCACTGATAGCTTTCAATATTGCCACTAACGTTTGTATTAATGTTATTATGCGCAAACAAGCAATTCTTTAACTCAATGGTTTCCGATAGTTACCTTCTTCGTTTTTTGTATTGTTGGGTTGCGTAAAGCCAATTTGTATTCTAAAGTAATCGATTTAATTAGCACCTCCAAAACGCACAAAATATTGGCTTTTATCCCTAATATTTGTGCGGTACTATTCGACAATGAAATTCTGTGAATCATACAATTTTTACTATCAATTGTGTAACAACGGAACTGGATCTCTATCCTGTTCCTCTTTTTTATGCCAATACTCGTCTTCCTTTTCATTTACTATTGAAACAAAAAAAAGCCCCGAAGGGCTAATACTAAGGAAGCATAGCATACCAACGCCTGGAACCAGGAGCTGGATAACGGCTGCGGGAACTAAACTTGCCACGGATGACATTGACACGCCAGCCATTAGTAGATTGCCAAATTTGCAGAATAGGCGAACTGAAGATTAAGTGATACATAACATAAAATTTAAAAAATGAAAAAATAAATATGCAGCATCACCACGGCCAAAGTCCAAATAAAAACCAAATAAAAACCATCGCACTACTGATCAAGATCTTTCCTGAAGCCTTATTTTTATTTTTTTAGATGTGCAGATTTAGTTTACCAAACTGTTTAAAAAAAAATAAAGATAAGAGAGCTGGTGAGCTGCTGCTGAGCCGACTTGATTGGCCTGGTTGATTTGAGTTTTTTTTTGGCTGGCCGTAACTTTGTGAAATATTTGTTTTGATAATAGCAGAGACCGATGCGTCAATATTTAATGGACTAACCATTGCGCTTAACTGATGGTGGAGGGCTGCGGTGTAAGCAAGGAGATTTCCACCTGATCAGGTAACGATTAAAAAGAGAGAGCCGGGGTGGAAACCCCGGCTCGTTTTTAATCCGTACCCTATGAAAACTTTGCGCAATCTACAACTGTGGATTTACAAATGCAAGGATTTTGATATAGTTTTTTATTGGTTGGAAAATGAATGTAAGTTGGACAATGGTGACTGGTTGGACTGGTTGATGTGCGGTTATCATCGAAAGCGTTGGCCCATTCAATTCGCCTTTTTTTTTCTTCCTGCAGGAGGTTGTTTCTGAAAAGCAAAAAAAAGCTACCTAAAAAGGTAGCTCATCAATAGTGTGAAAACCATAGCCTACATAATAATGGGCATAATTACCGCATGGAAGCTGATATACTAAAACAA
>JBGSWA010000129.1:0-14335 GCA_041752645.1 Gillisia sp.
GGTGGAACTTGTTATACTCCTAATGATAGGTTAAAAACACTGTATTGGATTCAAAATATATTAACTTGCAGCAAGAAAACCTGACCAGTTAACTTCATGTTGTATATTCTGCACCTTTCCCAGGATCTTAAAGAAGTAGAAGAAAAAATAATTCCCTTGCTCCAAGACAGGGATCACCAACTGGTTTGCTTCCCGCTTCCTCCCGAATTTACCCCGGAGCATGATGCCGTTCTTATCACCTATTTGAACGATGAGAATTTGCGCGAATTCATTCCTCTTGCGGCAAAAAATGGCTGGGAGACCGGGATATTAGCCCATCCGGAAATCAAGTATACCATCATAGGCATGGGGCTCTCAGATAATCCTGAAGATGCCCTGGAAGAAATTTTGAAGGGGGAAGATTCCCATAAGCTGGACCTTCTATTTTGTAATGGACAACTGGTATTGCAATCGGTTAATATTGGAAAAGTGTTTTTGCTGACGCAAGAGAGCAAAAATAATTTTTTGGGGGAAGTCTTCAGGTTTTTAAAAAACATCAAAGAATGCACCAGACTTTCCCACCTGCCCATTTTGTTGTATATAGACGGGGAAAAAATCCAAACCTCGGCCTTGGGGATCGTGGTGGTAGAACACTCCTTTGGCTCGGTGGTCTCAAAAAGGCTGGTTTCAAAAAGCTTCATAAACGATGGAATGTTTAATGCCTTGATCCTGGCACCTCAAAACATTTTTGAATTGATCTGGTTTTTCCTTCTCAGTCTCATTCCCACCCCGAAAATATTGGGGCAAACTCCAGATTTTATCGGCCAGATAAAAACCTCAAATTTAAAAATTGGAGTTCCATCTGAAATTAATTTCACCATAGACGGGGAAAAAGCCACTGCAAAGGAAATTAATCTGGAAGTACAACACGAGGTGTTCCTTCTAAAGCAAGTCAGTGCATTTTGCCTAAGCGATGGTGACCAGGCCGATCAAAATGTTTTAAAAATAGGGGTCTTGCCCAAAGGGGAAAAACGAAAAGAGCTGATCCGCAGAAAACTCCCCTGGCTGCCAAGGGCCACAACCGAGGAATTTGAGAACTTATTTACTGTTTTAAGGGAAAATGCAACGCTTAGCTCTGCCTTTATAGTGATGATGATCCTTTCTACCCTTATAGCAACTTATGGGCTATTTTCCGATTCTTCCCCGGTGATTATCGGAGCCATGATCCTGGCCCCAATTATCTCGCCCATAGTTTCATTTTCCATGGGAATGGTGCGTTATGATAAGGATATGCTCAAAACAGGGGTGATCACGATTTTGATTGGCACCCTTGTTTCCCTGTTTTTTGCCGCCATAGTAACCTTTATAATTCCGATGAAGGTTCACACCTCGGTAATTGATGCCCGGTTATCCCCAACCCTTCTGGATTTGGGAATCGCCATATTCTCAGGGATTGCAGCAGCCTATGCCCATGCGAAGGAAGGAATAGCAAAAAGCCTTGCCGGGGTAGCCATAGCAGTAGCATTAGTGCCGCCACTTGCGGTGGCAGGAATTGGAATTGGCTGGATGGACTGGGAAGTGTTTTCCGGTGCATTTTTATTGTATTTAACCAACCTAGCCGGAATCATCCTTTTCTCGGGGCTCACCTTCCTGCTTCTTGGTTTTGCCCCCTTCAAGAGGGCCCGCATAGGATTGGTCTACAGCCTTTTAATTATCCTTTTGGTTGCAGTTCCCTTGTCCTTTTCTTTCAACAGGATAAAACAGGAAGCCCTCATTACCATGCAGTTGGAGGGTGCAACCATTAAGGGTGTGATTTTAAGAAATGTAAAAGTCCGATTCAGGAAAAACCTAAATATTTCCCTTAAGATGGTATCGCCTGAGCCGCTGGAGGACAAGAAAATAAAAATTATCAAACGAGAAATAGAGAACCGTATTGACAGGAAAATCCTATTGGAAATAATTTATGCCATTGAAATCTAATCTTATATATCCAGGGGGCCAATCCCCAAAGGCTGACACTTCAATTTCCACCTACAAAAAATTCAGGAAGCCTAAAATACAAAAAGATGCTTTTATCCCTTTCCAAAAATAATTTAATCACTAAAAATCGAAATTCAGAGTCCGAATTTAGTTTGGTTTAAGAATATAACTTCCCTGGAGGCCAGCCAAAACAGGTCAGAACAAATAGTAACTTTAAGCCAAATTCATTATATTAGAGTGATCATTAATTTCAGGAAGAATCCGGAAATTTAGGCTCCCCCCACCCCAGTTAGTATTGAATATAACAGCCTCTTAAAAGGATGCCTCGAAGGATGATCTTAAAATTGTGTCTCAGGATTTAAAGGAAAAGGATGAAACATCAGGATAAAATAGCCAAAAAAACTTGGCATTCCGTTGAGATTAAAGAGATCTTTGAGGAGTTAAAAACCTCAAAAGAGGGATTGTCATCCCAGGAAGTAAAGCAGAGGCTTGTGATCTACGGGGAAAACAAACTTCCGATAGGCAAGAAAATAACATGGCTGCAGATCGTCCTTCACCAGTTGCTTAATCCCCTGATCTTCATTCTTTTGATTGCCGCCATGGCATCAATTGCCATTGGGGAAGGAGAAGATGCCGTATTTATTTTCCTGGTGATCCTTATCAATTGTGCCCTTGGAGCATACCAAGAATACAATGCGGAAAAAAGTGCCGCAGCACTTCAAAACCTTTTAAAAATAAAAGCAAAGGTCAGACGCTCTAAAGAAGAAGCTGAGATTTCATCAGAAGCAATCGTCCCGGGAGACATTGTATTATTGGAGTCTGGAGTCAAGGTCCCAGCCGATATTCGTTTGGTGGAAGAATCGAGCCTTAAAATAGACGAGAGTTTACTGACCGGAGAATCCATAGCTACAACAAAGCAAACCAAGACCCTGGAGAATGACCTTGGAGTTGGGGAACGAAGCAATATGGCATTTGCAGGATCCACAGTCATCAATGGCCGGGGTTGGGGTATTGTTGTCAGCACAGGGACTCATACTGAGGTTGGTAAAATTTCGCGGAACCTCAAACAGGCTGAATCGGCCAAACCCCCGCTTGTACAACGCATGGAAAAATTCATCAAGCAGATAAGTATCCTCATTATTATGCTCAGCTTAATAATTGGGGTTATCCTTTATTTCCAGGAGATGGACCTAATCTCAATTTTCTTTTTAATTGTTGCCTTGGTGGTTGCAGCAATCCCTGAAGGTTTGCCGGTTGCCTTAACCGTTGTTTTGTCCATTGCCACCCAGCGCATGGCAAAGCGCAATGTGATTGTTCGAAAACTCACCTCGGTAGAAAGCCTTGGCAGCTGTACGGTTATAGCCAGTGACAAAACCGGGACGCTCACGGTGAATGAACAAACTGCCAAAAGGATTATTTTGCCCGATGGCACTCGTTTCAAAATAAAAGGAGAGGGTTACAACGGAGATGGAAAGGTGTACAAGAAAAATGAACCCCAACAGAAAATTCTTTTCTCTCAAAACAGGGAACTGCAAAAAATTGGCAGCATAGCGGTTCTTGCCAATGAGGCCCTGCTGAAAAAAGAAAACAGTACCTGGATCTACCATGGGGATGCTATAGATGTAGCCTTATTGGGGATGAGTTTCAAACTGGGCTTAAATCCTGAAGAATTTCTTTCTCATCAAGAGCATATAGTAAGGATTCCTTACGAGTCAGAGAGAAAATTTTCTGCTGCTTTTTGCAGTAAAAAAAATAATATCTACTTAAAGGGAGCTGTTGAAACTGTTTTGGATTTTTGTGATTCCATGTCCCTGGAAGGCTCTTTTGTTGCACTTGACAAGGACCTGGTTTTGAAGCAATCTGAAAGAATGGCCCGGAAAGGATACCGCGTTTTGGCATTTGCCCACGGAGAACATGGCTTTTTACAAAAGAAAAAAGAATATAAAAATGAAGATATCCCCCCGCTTACTTTTTATGGTTTGGTAGGATTTATAGATCCTTTGCGGCAGGAGGCAATAGAAGCAATAGAACAATGCAAAAAGGCAGGCATTAAGGTTATTATGATCACCGGGGACCATCCATCCACCGCGAAAACACTCGCCCAGGAACTTGGCATTTCAGATAAAAAAACAAAAGTTGTTGCCGGGAAGATGCTTAGCCAGGCAAACCCACCGGATAGTGATGGCTATGAAAAACTGGTCCTATCTTCCAGTGTTTTTGCAAGGGTTTCCCCAATTCAAAAACTTGAAATTGTCGATGTGTTGATTCGCCATGGGGAATTTGTTGCCGTTACCGGGGATGGGGTGAACGATGCGCCCGCCCTGAAACGCGCAAATATTGGTGTGGCCATGGGCTCCGGGACTGACCTGGCAAAAGAAGTAGGCGCCATGATCATTGTTGACGACAATTTCTCTTCGATCGTGGCCGGGGTCGAAGAAGGCCGATTTGCATACGATAATGTGCGAAAGGTAATATACCTATTGATCTCGACCGGGGCCGCTGAGATTATCCTCTTTATCACCTCAATCCTTGCCGGGTTACCCCTGCCGCTGCTCGCTGTTCAATTGCTATGGTTGAACCTGGTTACCAATGGAATCCAGCATGTGGCACTTGCCTTTGAAAAAGGCGATAAGCGAACTATGAAGAAAAAACCCAGGAGTCCCTCTGAAAAAATATTTAACCCACTCATGGTTAATCAAACCCTGGTTTCCAGCACCACCATGGGGTTGATCGTTTTTGGATTGTGGCTTTGGCTTAACAAATATACCCAGATGGAGCAAACCCATGCCAGAAACCTGCTGCTGCTGCTGATGGTATTTATGGAAAATTTTCATGTGTTCAATTGCCGCTCCGAAAGGGTTTCTACCTTCAAAATTTCCCTTAAAAGAAATATCATGCTGGTTTTCGGGGTTTTAGCGGCCCAGGGAATTCACATCCTGAGTATGCATATCCCATATATGCAGAATATCCTGCATATTGCACCGGTTAGCCTAAAAAATTGGCTTTACACGCTAAGCTTGGCTATTCCTGTAATTCTGGTGATGGAACTCTTTAAGTACCTTCACGGAAAAATGGGAAAAAAATTTTAGACAGGAAATGTAAGAATATAGAATAATAGGCGGATTGTATCCTGATATCCTGTATTCCGCTTACCCCTCCCCCCTGTGCTCTTCCCCCGTGTCTCTTTTTCTTTCAAGGCTCACAAATAGTTTCAATTTGTACAGGGTATTCTTTATTTCTGTTATTTTTGCCCTTTCAGAAATTTTTGTAAATCCATATTTTAAAAATGCCAAAAAAAGGAGTTGAAAAAAATGCTCAAAACAAGGCCAAACACACCAAGCTCCTGATGCGTAAAAAGGAAAAACTGCGCAAACAGAAAGAGGCACACAAGGCACATATTAAAGCAATCGTGGAGAAAGCTAAAGAGCAAAAAAATGAAGAGTAGACAGCTTAATAGCCGTGAAGCTCTATGGTCTTACTATCAATCATAGTGACCCATTTCCCCATCTTTTTCTGCACGATCTTAAAATGATGTTCTTCCTCCGGGGAAATAAAGGAGATGGCTTCTCCCGGTGATTCTGCGCGGCCGGTCCTTCCTATGCGGTGGATATAATCCTTGGGAGATCGGGGCAGTTCATAATTGATCACATAGGGCAGAAACTGAATGTCTATCCCACGCGAGATAAGATCGGTGGCGACCAAAACGCGAAGTTCCCCGGATTTGAATCTGCTCAGGGCCTCGGTCCTTGCCTTCTGGCTTTTTTTACTGTGAATTGCCTTGGCGTCTATTCCGTTATTGCGCAGTTTATCGGCCACATTATCTGCTTTATAGGTTGAGGAGGTAAAGACCAATACCTGTTTTAAATCCTGGTGTTTGATCAGGTAACGCAAGAGTTGTCCTTTGTTCTTCTCGGGCACAAAATAAGCGAGTTGGGTGATCAGCTCAATATGATCCCTTTGCGGTTCAATTTTAACAACCAGGGGATCGCGCAACAAGATCTGGTTGATCTGGGTAAGATCATCATTCAGCGTGGCAGAGAACAACAGATTTTGACGCTTTTTAGGCAAAAGCTCAAAAATGCGGTTCATTTCTTCTTTGAATCCCAGATTCAGCATTTTATCGGCCTCATCCAGGACAAGGGTCTGGATATTGGATAATTTTACGGCATTGGATTCAACCAATTCCAACAACCTTCCGGGAGTAGCAACTAAAATATTGACCCCTTGCAAGGCCTTCATTTGTGGATTTATAGCAACGCCCCCAAAAACCGCCAGGGATTTTATCCCCTCCGGCAGCGCTGATCCAAACAACCGAAAAACTTCTCTGACCTGCATTGCCAGTTCCCGGGTCGGCACAAGAACCAAAACATTTACGTGCCTGTTTTTTAATACAGTATTGGCTCTCAAATTCATTAAAATCGGCAATACATAGCCCGCGGTTTTACCAGAGCCTGTTTGGGCAATCCCCAGGACATCCTTTCCATTTAATATTGCCGGGATTACCTGCTCCTGAATGGGATATGGCTGAGTATAATTTTGATCGGCCAAGGCCTGTACTAATAAGGGGGATATGCCTAAGGAAGAAAAATCCATGATTGTTTGCTGTTGTTATTGTTGAAGAAATTTAAAGTTGCAAAGATACGGGAAAATCCAATAAATATTCCTCAAAGATCAACATCCAAAATCCAGTTCATAACCTTAGTACCAATTGAATTCTCATATTAAGGAGCTCCGCCGTTTTGAGTATTCCCCTTGATATTTAAGAAATGGTTTGGTTTAAGGGTGGTTTTCAGAAATTTTTCGTTTTGCATCTCCTGTGATCAGCAATAGAGTTTCCCTGAAATTAAGGAAAGCTTTTAGAAGCGCTCCCCGGAGTTTTAGGGAGAAGGATATCGGCTCCCTGGAAAAGATTACATTTTTATAAGCACCCCCTTGAAAAACAGGTACTAAAATTGCTAAGGGAGGGCAAAAAATAACCCCCTTGCCGGAAAAACTAAATGATAAAAGTTGGATAGCATAATCAAAAAAAGCATTTCTTAGGTTTCTGGTGTAAAAAATCTGGCCAGGAAACCTAGCGAGGTTTTAGATGGATCCTTTTACCTGCCGTTCTTTAAAAAACCTGCAAAATCAACTTATTCAAGCCTTTTTTGATTACAGGGGACCAGCCATCAAAAAACGTTGTAACTTTGAATTTCTAAGAATAGATTGAAGGAAAAAAGGTTAAAAGTTAATCTGACACTCCAAAATACTAAAGCGAGGTGAAATAAAATTATATTAAGTGCCAAGGGCCATTGAGTTTTAGATGGCATCGGGTTTTTAAAGGAATTCAATCCTGGCCGAAGAACCCCGCACTAGCAGAAAATTATCGAGCATTCTATAATTTTCATCCATCTGCACAAAGTGCATACACCCGTGGCAGAGATCATGCCCGCCGCATTAAAAAGGAAAAACCTCTCGCCTTGATTTCTGGCACCTGATTTTTAAATTACCCCCCCTGTAAAATGGGGTGGTACCTGAATCTTTGCCCGAAGCCTCAACTTTTGTTCCTCGTTTGGGGAATAGCGGATCGCCAGGGGAGGCGGGACCGAAAGGATTGATCCCATGAGCAATAAACCACTAAAGGGGGAATTAGTGCTTGGTGGAAATGAAAATAAAATTTATGACTAAAACAAATAAAGAGATGAATTACAGGACATTAGGAAAAACCGGACTTAAAGTTTCGGAAATTAGCTTGGGAACTTGGCAGATTGGCGGAAAATGGGGAAGCGATTTTAACGAGAAAACAGCAGAAGAAACCATCAATACAGCCATTGATCACGGTATTAATTTTATAGATACGGCAGATGTTTACAACAATGGTCTAAGCGAAAAAACCCTGGGAAAAGTGGTGCGCTCCCGATCTGAGGAGGTTTATATTGCCACAAAATGCGGCAGGCAATTGAACCCACATACAAACGCTGCCTACAACCTAGCTGTGTTGAGAAAATTCGTGGAACAAAGCTTGTCCAATTTGGGTGTGGAGCGCATAGATTTAATGCAGCTGCATTGCCCGCCAACAGAGGTGTATTACCGACCGGAAATTTTTGATTTGTTTGACCAGCTTACAAAAGAGGGGAAAATAAAAAACTATGGGGCTAGCGTGGAAAATGTGGAACAAGCCTTAAAAGCCATTGAATATCCGGGGGTTAGCACGGTACAGATTATTTTTAATATGTTTCGCCAACGGCCAAGTGAATTGTTTTTTAGGGAAGCAAAAGCAAAAAATGTTGGGATTATTGCCCGTGTGCCTTTAGCCAGTGGCTTGTTAACCGGTAAATTTAGTAAAAACTCCACTTTTGATAAGGAGGATCACCGGTTTTTTAACAGGGAAGGCGAGGCTTTCGACAAAGGGGAGACTTTCTCCGGAATCGATTTTGAACTGGGCCTAAAAGCGGTGGATGAATTGAAAGAAATCTTTAAGGACCAAAGCCTGGTTCATAAAGCCTTGCAGTGGATCCTGGCATTTGAGGAGGTAAGTTGCATAATTCCGGGAGCCTCAAGTGTCTCACAACTGCTTTCAAATTTAGACACCTTCTCCGCTACCCCACTTTTGGAAAGTGATGTGGAAAAAGTGAATGACATTTATAATAAATACATAAAAAAGGAAGTGCATCATTTGTGGTAAGCCAGCTTAAAATGGGGACCCTTACAGGGGATTCCCAGCTTTAATTGGCTCATAACCCCATTAATAAAACCGCCTGTATTTTTCTGTAAAAGACATAAAGTATTCTTATTTTATGTCTTTTGCGTTATCCTGTTATTTCATTAACCTTTTACCGATCTGGCAAATTAGCAGATTCAGAACTGGTTTTGCAGGCAGCAGACGGGAATATAAATAAAATTACTCCAGCAAGGATTAAAACATCAGGCTGTTAAAAAGGGGCCGGGAAAATCGGAACCGTCCCCCTAAACAAGACCTTCCAGGGTTTTGGAGGGGTGAATTTCCCCGAAGGATTAACAAATCCCCAATTGACAAATTATAGCATTACGGAATGTATCATTTTTGAGTATTCCCTTTTACAATCAGGTAATTGTTTGGTTTAATTGTGGTTTGGCCAAGCAGCACCTTTTCATCTGCATCCATTGTGATCAACATTGGAGTTTTGCTGAAATTGAAGTAAGCCTTTATGATCTCATCCTTGTATTTTCGCGTGAAGGACAACCGATCCCCGGAAAAGGATAAATTCATATAGTCCCCATATTGAAGAACAGGCTCTGAATTGCGAAGGGCGATGAGTTTTTTATACTTATTCAACAGGGAATTTTCCTGTTTTTCAAGGGTGGCTACATTTAAGAAAGTATAATTTTGATGCACTTTTATCCAGGGTGATTTCTCTGAAAAACCTGCGAATAATTGGTTATTCCATTGCATCGGACTCCTGGATTTATCCCTGTTATGCAGGTTCCCGATTTCCAATGCTTTCCCCTGAGAATTTCCATCCTTTAAAGCCAGTTTATAATGAATTAGTCCCTGGACATCCCTGATTTGGTCAATGGAATTGGCCTCAATGTTTTGCATCCCGATTTCTTCCCCATAGTAAATAAAAGGAACTCCTTTAGCAGTGAGCATTAACGCAGCAAGGGATTCAGCCCTGTCGGGGTTAGCTTCGGCTAAACGGGAAATCAGCCGCGGCATGTCATGACTTCCAAAGAACAGGGTAGGATAGTTTTGCATGTGTTTTTCCATGCTCACCAATTCGTCAAAGATCCTTTGGGCCGAGAATTCTTTGATGCTGCCAAAATTGAAATTAAAAACCACATCCACTAGATCTTTGGATTGATAATTTTTGAGTTCTTCAATTTTATCACTCCCGATCTCCCCCACTACAAAACGGTTTGGATATTCATCTATGGTGGATTTTATGCTGCGCATTGCCCTTTTTATTCCGGCCTGATCTTTATCATAGAGATGCACCTGTTCGCCGTCTTTGTATGGATTATCCGGGGCATGCGCATCGGTTGTGAGAAAGTTTATGACATCCAGTCTAAAACCATCTACTCCCAAGGCAAGCCAGAATCTTAAAACCTCCTGAATTTCTTCCACAACCTTTGGATTTCCCCAATTGAGATCGGCCATTTTCACATCAAACTGATGGTAATAATATTGATTTGTAATGCTATCCAGTTCCCAGGCCGGCCCTCCGAAAAAGGATTCCCAGTTATTGGGAGCGTCCTTCCAGAGGTAGTAATCCCTGTAAGGATTGTCTTTTGATTTTCTGGCCTGCTGAAACCATTCAGAATCTGTGGAAGTATGGTTTACCACCAGATCCATGATTATTTTAATATCCCTTTTATGGGCTTCCTCCAGGAAAACCTCAAAATCCTTAAGGCTGCCATATGTAGGATCAATTTTGTAGTAATCAGAAACATCATACCCATTATCCACCTTGGGGGATTCCAAAAAGGGGGTGAGCCAGATACCTTTTACTCCCAGGTCTCCCAGGTAATTCAATTTTGAGCTCAGGCCCTTAAAATCACTAAACCCATCGGCATTACTGTCCTTATAACTCGGCATGTAAATTTCGTAGAAAACGGTTTCTTTCCACCAGGTATTTTCATTCCCTGTTGGCCTTTCCTTTTGGCAGGACTGCGCCAGGAATAGAAATAGGATCAAACCTAGTGTTTTCAGGAAATGCATGTAGTTAATTTTAATGATGTCTTTTGAATCGATTCAGAATAATTAACAAAGGCTTCAGTAAACTCCAAAGCCTTTATTAAAATAAGGAATAATTGAACCCTTATAATACCGATGTTTACCTGTAAGCCACAACGGAGTTATTCACATAGAATTTTCCCGCCTTTAAAATAACCCTTGAGCCTGCAGGAATCTCGACAATTAATCTCGATGCCTGTTTGGGGATCATTAATTTTCCGGAACCTTTAAGGTTTTTTACAATGACCTGATGTGAAATCGCATCATAGAGATCAATTGGCGCTTCGTTATTACTTTGATAGGTAATTGCCATTTCCTGCGGATGAGGATTGTATAAAAGGTAGGTAGGAAAAGCATCCCCGCGGTAAAAATCGGTGGCCAAACAATCCAATTTCAGAATCTCCGGAACATCTGTTTTTTCGATGATCGAACCGGCTATGCCCACATGTCCGCTTCCATACACGCTGAATTGAGAGACATCGGGATTTCCCTCTACCCAATGTGGCCCATCACCAATGGCTACAGGTTCTTCTAAGGCTTCATATTTTTCAAAATGAGGTTCTTTAATCAAGCCTTCATAGGCTATTACCCCTTTGGTGAACTCCTTTTGCTCCGGTATGCTTTGATGATCATCGGGCATTTCATAAGGATAGAAGAATTTTAAGGCATTGCTCGCATTGAGCATCCATTTTCCAATGACATTGGCGTATCTCTGATCATATCGTACCATGGGCACCAAAGGCCACATGGTATCATAGGTATTCATCAAAAAAGCGAAACCTCCGTGATCTACAGTACTTCCGACCAATCCGGATACATCATACCCGTTCCAGTTATCCACCAATACCCCCCAACCTTCCCTGCATTGGGGCGTGCCGTTAAAAGTCCATTCAAGAATTTTCCTGGTGTCGTAATTGGTACCTTCTTCGGCATTCAAACGAGCTGCAATGTAAGCCCCAAAAGGCATCAGGATCTCATAAAATTCATTGTCCTGCTGAGCCAATAAAGCCTCCAGGGAGGATTTAGCCCCTGAGAGGTATTTAGGGTCCTGAAACTTGTGGTATGCCGAATAAAGTACATACGCATGTCCTGCCGCGGCATCCTGTTGTGTGCAGATCCAATTATCCTTAGGTTCCAGGGTTGAATAATCAAAAAAGGAATGCTTGTAATTACCTGCCATTACCGAATCTGCCTGATAAAACTTATCTGCAACGCTGCGCATGATATCGGAATAATCTTTTTCTTCAGGATAAAAACTGGCTACGCCATAAAATAACACATTGGGATACACATCATACCACCAATCCCTGGCGTATCCGCCGCCAAGTAAAGCTACCTCAGGACTTGTGTTATTCATCACGATATTCCACCGGGTATCAGAATTAAAATAATTCTTTAACATCGAAACATAATTCTTTCCGTTCTGATCAGATTTATCAATACCGACAAGGCTTGCTCCAAAAACAGAACCGATCGAAGCCAGGGATTCATGAAAAATACCCTCATAGTGGTCAGGCCCCTGTCTTAGATCTCCCATGGCGGTATAAATTCCAAAGGTTTCCTGGTCAAAATTCTTACGGGAATCATCATCCCATATCAGCGGCCAGTATTCCCCGGTTTGGGTTTGGTCAAAAACCAGGGAATCAAAGCCTTTTGCCAGGCCTTCGAAATCCATGATTTTGAAGGGTTTGGGCAAGTGGGGCATACTCTCAATCCGCTCGAGTTTAATTTGTTGTACCGGGGCAATCAGTTCCAATTGCTGGGTTTCAACCTTACAGGAACCAAGAAATAATCCGACTGCCAGAAAAACCATTACATTGATTGAATTATGCTTTCTCATTAACTAATTTATTTTGTTGTTTCAATAATTGTTTTGCAATAGGTATCGAGAGAAGTTGAACAATCCCAATGATTAACAGGGCATATCTCAATGCAATATCTGCATTTATGAAATAAGCGATGACCAAAAAGGTCAATGCCCCAAAAAATCGTCCTATAAACAATCCAAATTCGTGGTTTAAAATATAAGAGAATTCATTTCTGTTTTCAATTTCTGAGAGGGTATCAATCACTTTTAATTGAATAGGAAAATAGGCAATATCAAGAATCGGTCTTGCTATCAATAATAAAAACATGAAAATGATAACACCTGTTGTATTAAAAAGCAACCCATTAAAAAAAGATGCCAGGAAAAAACTAATTAGCCCCACCGAGAATATTATCAATCGGTGCTTTGGTTTGGATATTTTACCTAACACAAGCATAATAATGGCGGCTATAACTGCACCAATTGATATTGCCGAGCCTAATGCGCCCTCTGAATGAAAGAATTTCATCATCAACATGGCTGGGGCCGTAACTATAAACCCTTGTGCCAGGCCTTTTAAAACAGCCAGTTGCAGCATCTTATTCCAGAGTTTGTGAAATTTAAAATATAAGAACTTTTCACTCTTTGGTTTTTCATACTTCCCAAAATGAAAAACAATGGAAGCTAAAATGGTGATCGCAAAAACAACCATGGTGATTACTCTATAGGCTGAATTAACCCCATCATTTGAAACTTCCGCTTTCCCTTCATTTCCGCTCATAAGGAACCACCCAATCAATACAGGGACTATAGAGGCAATAATTGTATAGAGAAATGTTTCCAGGCCATAGTAAAAATTTCGTGTCTTATCTCTGGTAGTCGCAAGCACCAAATAATCTCTATTTGCCCAATATAAACCAAAAGACATTCCCATAATTAAACCTGCTACGGCTATTCCCGTATAATTAATTTCATCCAAAGACATCATAAACACCATGGAAACCCCACTTAATATCATTCCCAGGGAGAACAACCTTTTGATATTTATGGTATTTAATAAATATCCGTTTATAAAAAAAGTAATAGGAATACCTACATAAATTGCCAATTGATATAAAATAACCTTTGATGGATCATTTGAATTTCTCATAATATAAGAGGCCACAAAAATATCAATCACGGGTAATACAAAGGCATAAATTGTATTTGTAAGGATCAGTATTTTTGCACTTCTCGTAAAATCTTTCAACCCTACTCTTGCTATATCTATCATGCTCGTTCCAATGTTTTTAAAATCTCCTTGATAGAGAAGGTTGCCAGTCCAATAACCTCATCTGCCGCACCGTAATACATTTGAATTTGGTCCCCATTTACAATATGTCCATTGGTGAAAATTACCTCCCCAAAAAACCCTGTTTTTTCATAGGTTGCCATCGGCTCCATAATAGGATCCTCCGAACGTGCTATTACAATTGAAGGATCTTCCAAATCCAGTAAGAGCAGCCCTAAACAATACCTGTTTTCCCTGGTGGCCCCGTGATAGATCATCAACCAGCCTTTTTCCGTTTTTATTGGAGCAGCACCCGCTCCCAATCGGGAACTGTCAAATTTACCTTTTCTTGTCTTTGCTATACACTTATGATTTCCCCAATGTTCCCCATCGGGTGACTCGGCAATCCAAATGTAGTTCCCCCCTAATTCAGGACTACTTGGACGATGCAGCGCATAATATTTCCCGTTGATCTTTTCTTCAAAAAGTGCGCAATCTTTATTGTGTGGGCTAAGGATCATCCCTTTCTTCTCAAAGGTTTTCCAATCCTTTGTGGTTTTTAGCCCTACTCCCACTCCATTGGAAGAAACCATTGTATATGTCAGGT
>JBGSWA010000130.1:0-17032 GCA_041752645.1 Gillisia sp.
GTATGCTGGATGCCAGTTCTGCCACAGCAATAGATTTACAGGAATTTTCTGTAGAAGCAAATGCGGAAATTACCGTGGAAGTGGTGCTTGCAGGTTTCTTAGGACTGTAAGGATTTTTAGAATCAGATGGAATTAAAACAGGTTGCCCTTTTATAAAGGCGGCCTGTTTTTTTGTAAAATTCTACTCGCTGCCAGGGAGTACTATGCTTTAAACCTACCAGGGATTTTAAAGAACCTTTTGGGAGCATTGGTCTTTACAAGAAATTACCTATTCAAAAGACTGCATATCTACCAATTTCCCGTAAATACCATTTTGGCTCAATAAATCGTCATGTTTTCCTTGTTCTACTATTTCCCCCTGATGCATCACCACGATCAGATCGGCATTTTGAATGGTTGAAAGCCGGTGTGCGATCACTATGGAGGTTCTGTTTCGCATCATATTTTCCAGTGCCTTCTGGACTAATTTTTCGCTTTCGGTATCCAGGGCTGATGTGGCCTCATCCAATATCATGATGGGAGGATTCTTTAAGACAGCTCGCGCAATGGATAGTCGTTGTTTTTGTCCCCCGCTCAATTTATTTCCGCTATCGCCAATTCTGGTTTCCAGGCCAAGGGGTAAAATCTTTACGAATTCCCAGGCATTGGCTATTTTAAGCGCGCTTATAATTTCCTCCTCCGTGGCATCGATTTTCCCGAGGGAAACATTGTATTTTATGGTGTCGTTAAATAGAATCGAATCCTGTGTCACTAGTCCCATCAACCCGCGAAGGGAATCTTTGGTGATTTGGCGAATGTCAAGGCCGTCAATTTTAATGCTTCCTTGGTTTACATCATAAAACCGGGTCACTAGGTTTGCAATGGTCGATTTTCCGCTGCCGGATTGCCCCACCAAAGCTACGGTGCTTCCCTTAGGAACCTTTAAGCTAAAATTTTTCAGCACCGGTTCCTCTTCGTATTTAAAATGGATGTTTTCAATTTCCACGGCCTGTTTAAATTCAGATAAACTAACCGCATTGGGAGCATCCAAAATAGTGGATGGAGTTTCCAGTACCTCCATAATCCTTTCTGCTGCTGCATTTCCTCTTTTAACGCTATAGGAGGCTTTTGAGATCTGCTTTGCAGGAGTTAAAATGTTATAGGCCAGTCCCAAAAATGCGATAAAGGATGCTGCATCTAATGTTTGATCCACCAATACCATTTTTCCTCCAAACCAAAGTATGATGACAATTACAAAGATCCCTAAAAATTCACTTGTGGGGGATGCTAGGTTTTGGCGATTGATCAGGCTGTTTAATATGGTATTCAACCTATTGGTGGAATTCTGAAATTTTTGTTCGAACTGCCTCTCGGCATTAAAACCCTTAATGATCTTTAAACTGGACAGGGTTTCTTCAACTATGGATAAAAAGTGACCATTTTCTTCCTGAGCACGGCTGGATTGGCTTTTGAGTTTTTTTCCGATCAGAGAGATGATAAACCCGGAAATGGGTAGGAAAATAAACACAAAAATGGTGAGCTTGGCACTCAGCATCAGCATGGCTATAATGGTAAAAATTATGGTAAGCGGTTCTCGTACGATCAGCTCGAGAATAGATAGAAATGAATTTTGAACCTCATTTACATCAGCGGTGATCCGGGAAATAGTGTCGCCTTTTTTCTTTTCTGAGAAATAGGAAATAGGAAGCGAGAGGATCTTTATATATAAAGAGTCCCTCACATCGCGCAGTACCCCATTGCGCAGGAAGGTGATAAAAAATGCAGCTAAATATCCGAAGAGATTCTTTAAAAAGAACAATACAACCACGATCCCGCAGATAAATATCAGGGCTGAAACCTGATCTTCACTCACCCTTTGGCTGATGCTGTAATTAAAGGATTCGATGGCATAATCCTTAAGTCCGCCAAGGCCATCCCAGGTTGGTTTCAGATATACCCGCTTACTTTCGTCAAATAAAATATTGATAACAGGAATCAGGGCAATAAATGAAAGCGTACCAAAAAGAGCATAAAAGATGTTACAAATAATATTTAAAACGGCATACTTTTTATAAGGCCCTGCATATTGAAGGATTTTTCTGAAATAGGTCATTTGGGAATTGGTTATTCTACCTGAAGTTCAGATTTAATTCGTTTGATTTTTTCCTCCAATTGCGCATTGATCGTATCAAATTCTTCCACTGAATCCAGTGCTGTATTTACACTGATGTAAAATTTTATTTTAGGCTCCGTTCCACTGGGGCGGCAAGCAATTTTAGTGCCTTGCTCAGAATAAAAGATAAGTACATTGGATTTTGGTAGATCTATGGTACTTTGAGTATGGTTCTGAATGTTTTTTGCAGTGGAGGCTTGATAATCTTCAATTAAAACCACTTTTTCTCCATCAATCTCAGTTAAGGGATTTTCCCTGAAATCTATCATCATTTGTTTGATTTGCATCTCCCCGTCCATTCCTCTTTTTACCAGGGAGATCAGTTCTTCCCGATATAATCCGTGCTGGGTATAAATCTCAAGTAGTTTTTTGTAAAAAGATCCGCCTTTTTCCTTCATTTGGGCTGCAATCTCACAAGCCAGAAGGGTAGAAGTGGCAGCATCCTTATCGCGAACAAAATCCCCAACCATAAATCCGAAACTCTCTTCGCCTCCTCCTACAAATTTCAATTCGGGATGGTCTTTAATAAGTTTTGCAATCCATTTAAAACCGGTAAGGACCTCGAAATATTGAATCCCGTAACCCTCTGAAATATTTTTCAGAATCGGGGTGGAAACTATTGTTGAAGCCACAAAGGACTTATGATCCAATTTTCCCAGTTTTTTCCACTGTTCCAGCAAAAACCAGGTCATCACAACCATGGTTTGGTTTCCGTTAAGCAGGATCATCTTATCGTTCAAATCCCTTACAGCTACCCCCAGACGGTCTCCATCTGGATCTGTCCCGATCACGATCTCGGCATTTTTTTCTTCGGCTAATTTCAAGGCCATTTTTAAAGCCTCCGGTTCCTCCGGATTTGGAGATTTCACGGTGGGGAAGTTTCCATTTGGTTCCGCTTGTTCGCTCACCAAAAAAACATTCTTATATCCTGCCTTTTTAAGCACCTGAGGATTTACCGTTGAAGCAGTTCCGTGAAGGGAAGTAAAGACAATTTTAAGATCGTTTTTTATTGCCTCTGAAGTATCAAAACTTCCGTTTTTAACCGATGCTTCAATAAATGCATTGTCAACCTGGGAATCTATAATTTCGATTAAATTTTTATTGGGTTCAAATTGGATCTCGGTATACTCCAGATTTTCAATTTCCTCGATAATCTGGTTGTCCTGCGGCGGGACCAATTGTCCGCCATCCTGCCAATATACTTTGTACCCGTTGTATTCTGGAGGGTTGTGGCTTGCCGTTAAAACAATTCCACAGTGACAATTTAGGTATTTAACCGCAAAGGATAGCTCTGGAGTGGATCTTAGATCAGAAAACAAAAATACTTTTACTCCGTTGGCCGAAAATACATCGGCTACGACCTGTGCCAACTCTTTGCTGTTATTCCTGCAATCAAAAGCGATGACCGCTTTTAATTCTTCCCCCTGAAATTCCTTTTTGAGGTAATTGGAAATTCCCTGGGTGTTTTTCCCCAAGGTGTATTTGTTGATACGGTTTGGACCAACCCCCATAATACCACGCATTCCACCTGTACCAAAGCTCGCGTTTTTATAAAAGCTTTCTTCGAGTTCTGCGGGATTGTCGGATATTAAACCGGCAACTTCCGTTTGGGTTTGTTTGTCAAAAGTATCGGAAAGCCAGGCATTGGCTTTGGCAAGTATTTCAGGTTTTATCTGTGACATAAAATAGTATTTGAAAGCAAAAATAAGGATTAATGCGGTATCTGGTTAATTAATCCCAATAGATTTACTTATCAAATATTGTTCTTTCTCCCTTTTGCTCCTCAAGATAAGTTCGCCCAGGAATCCGGCAAGGAAAAACTGGGTTCCTATGACCATTAAGATCAAAGCTATATAAAACCAGGGATTTTGTGTTACAAGAATATTGGGCAATTCGTGATACATTTTATAAAGTTTGGAAAGCCCGATCCAGGCGGCAGCAATAAACCCAAAAAAGAACATTAAAACCCCCAATGCCCCGAATAGGTGCATGGGCCTTTTTCCAAATTTGGATAAAAACCAGATGCTGAGTAAATCCAGAAATCCATTGATAAAACGCTCCATCCCGTATTTGGTTTTGCCATACTTACGCGCCTGATGCATCACTACCTTTTCAGTGATTTTGGTAAAACCTGCGTTTTTAGCCAAAACCGGGATATACCGGTGCATCTCGCCATAAACATCTATGTTTTTGACCACCTTTTTGCGATAGGCCTTCAGGCCGCAGTTAAAGTCGTGCAGTTGGAGCCCGGAGGTTTTACGGGCGGCCGCATTGAACAATTTTGAAGGCAGGTTTTTGGTCAGCAGCGAATCGTAGCGTTTCTTTTTCCATCCTGAAACCAGATCGTAATTTTCATTCTTGATCAGCTCGTATAACTGGGGAATTTCCTCGGGATTATCCTGCAGATCAGCATCCATGGTAATAACCACATTGCCACTGGCTTTGAGGAAACCCGCGTGCAGGGCTTGGGATTTTCCGTAATTCCGGTTGAATTTTATCCCCTTTACCGAAGGATCTTTTTTTGCAAGGGTTGAAATAATTTTCCAGGAGCTATCAGAACTGCCATCATCTATAAATATAATTTCATAAGAATAGGAATTGGATTGCATCACCGAGGCAATCCAATGATACAATTCAGTTAAAGATTCCTCCTCATTCAAAAGAGGAATTACTATGGATAGTTGCATTAAATTTTATTTAGTACCTATACGTCTTGGTACGGATTTTTATTTTTCATGATCAATCCGGCGATTAAAGATATGACAAGGCCGAAAAACAAGTTTCCTATTATGGAGAATGCCATGATCATCCAGGGAGTACTGAATTTAGAACTCATTTCCATCATTTGATCCATTTGTGCCTGGGTCAGATTCGGGTTGGTTTCCATCATTTTTTCCCGGCTCATTTCCATCACCTGGGACATGTATTCTGGTTCTATGTAATTCATAAGGAGATAGGACCAGATCGCGGTAATAATTCCTCCTATTACAGCAATTCCAATCCCAACCTTTAAAGCGTCCCCTAAATTGAGGAAGCCGCCGTTTTCAATTTTGAAAGCGTTGATTCCAAAGGAAATTACGCCAATCAATACTAAAAATCCAACGGCGGTGTATATAAGACTTGGATCGAGGTAGGCGTTGGTAACATACATTATAACCCCGAGGATTACCGAAAGAATTCCCAATAATATCCCGTAATTCAGGACAAATTTTTTTGCTTCTACTTTTTGAATTTCCATATTAAGTTAATTTGGTTGGTTACTTTCAGAGTTAGTTAACAAATATAGGAAAACGTTACAAACCATGGGATTTTAAGTTTTAATGTGTTGCTTTAAAATTTAAATCGATTTTTGTTTGTGGTTTACTAAAAATGATTAAATTTGCCACTCGAAAAACGAACAGCATTTTAAAGAATAAAGCGATGAAACAAGGAATCCATCCGGAGAATTATAGATTTGTAGCATTTAAAGATATGTCCAATGAGGAAGTCTTTATTACCAAGTCTACCGCAAATACAAAAGAAACTATTGAAGTTGAAGGAACTGAATATCCACTGGTAAAACTTGAGATTTCAAGAACTTCTCATCCATTTTACACCGGAAAATCCAAATTACTGGATACAGCGGGTAGAATTGACAAGTTCAAAAATAAATACGCTAAATACAAGAAGTAATTCTCTATTTGACAGAACAAAAAAAGCCTTCAGTAATGAGGGCTTTTTTTTGTTTTAAATAAATTGCCGGATGTCAGTTTTATTGTCAACAAAGGAATAATGGTCAACAAAGAAATAAAACAAGATTCTTTGCGCCCAGAATCCTGCCCAATTGAATTTTCGATGAAGGATTATTTGGGATATTATTAATCGAATCTCCTATATCAGGATTCAAATCGTATTCAATATTCCTTGTATCTTTAGTCTTTTAAATTTAAAAGCTTATGAATTATATTTTATTTGACGGTTCAGCAAGAAATCAATTGCTTCCATTTACCTTTACAAGACCCGTTGCCGATCTGAGGATTGGGATTCTCACCATACGCGAAAAATGGGAGCGGATCCTCGGATCTGCCACCTCAACGGTAACCGAAGAATATCTTTCCTACAAATGGCCAATGGTGGAAATGGCTGAAAATATATTGATCAATGCTTCTTTTTTGCCTAGCCCGGAATTTTTAAGTCAATTAGAGAATCTAAAACCCAATCAGGCCATATTTTGTGAGGAAGAGGTCGTTGCATTTTTTTCCTTAGAAGATCAGGAAGTGGATTTTAATGCCTTTACTCACCTGGAGTTGGAAGGGGAGGCTTTTCAAATTGCACATACCTGGGATCTGTTTTCCAAAAATGGAGAAGCACTCTTGTCCGATTTTGAATTGTTGACCAGGAACAGGAAAAGCCAGCCAATTCCTGCCTCCAATAATATAATTGGCCTGGAAAACATTTTTATGGAAGTAGGGGCAAAGGTGGAATTTGCAACCTTAAACGCTTCGCAAGGGCCCATTTATATCGGTGCGGATGCCGAAATAATGGAAGGAAGTTTGGTGCGTGGCCCCCTTGCCTTGTGTGAAAATTCCTCGTTAAAGATGGGGGCAAAGATATACGGGCCAACCACCATAGGGCCTTTTTCCAGGGTTGGGGGAGAGGTCAATAATTCCGTTATTTTCGGATATTCCAATAAAGGCCATGACGGGTTTTTGGGGAATTCGGTTTTGGGGGAATGGTGTAATATCGGTGCAGACACTAATAATTCCAATCTAAAAAATAACTATGCAGAGGTTCGGTTGTGGGATTATGAAACTGAGGGTTTCGCCAAAACAGGACTTCAATTTTGTGGATTGATGATGGGTGATCACAGCAAATGTGGGATTAATACCATGTTTAACACAGGGACCGTAGTGGGGGTAAGCTCCAATATATTCGGCACCGGATTTTTGCGCAATTTTATCCCGAGTTTTAGTTGGGGTGGCTCCAATGGGATGACTACCTATAAAACCCTTAAAGCCTTTGAAGTGGCCGAGAAAGTTATGGGACGCAGAAATATTGAATTTGGCGAAGAAGACAGGGCTATTCTTGAGCACATCTTCGAGGAAACCAAAAAATGGCGCAAGGATTCCTGAGTTGATAGGTCATTTATAGATTAGGAATGGGAGAAATTTCAAGTGGGCAGCCCGACTCCCGGGTAAACCCCAAGGAAGAAATGAGAATTAGTTATGACCAGTAAAAAACAATAAATAGCTGCCTATAAAAATATTTTTCTTCATTTCTCAAATTAACACTTCTAATGTCTCAGCTTAAACTTCGTTAGCTCATCAATAGTAAGTATCTTTGCAGCCCCAAAAAATTCAGTTTTTTTAAAATTCCATTGGTTATGAGCATTCCTAAAAAAGTAGCATTTTATACCCTGGGCTGTAAACTCAATTATTCTGAGACCTCCACCATCGCCCGTTCCTTTAAGGACGAAGGTTTTGTGAGGGTTGATTTTTCAGAAAAAGCAGATATTTATGTGGTCAATACCTGTTCTGTGACCGATAATGCCGATAAGCGTTTTAAGAGCATTGTAAAACAAGCCCAAAGAGTCAATGAGGATGCATTTGTAATTGCCATTGGATGCTATGCACAATTGAAGCCGGAGGAACTAGCCCAGGTCGATGGAGTTGATTTGGTGTTGGGTGCCACCGAAAAATTTAAGATCACAGACTACCTCAATGATCTCACCAAAAATAATTTTGCCGAAATTCATTCCTGTGAAATTGAGGAAGCCGACTTTTATGTAGGAGCCTATTCCTTTGGCGACAGGACCAGGGCTTTTTTAAAGGTGCAGGATGGGTGTGATTATAAATGTACCTACTGTACCATTCCACTTGCCCGTGGAGTTTCGAGAAGCGACAAACTGGAAAATGTATTGAAGAATGCCTCTGAAATCTCCGCAAGGGGGATCAAGGAAATCGTGCTCACCGGGGTAAATATCGGGGATTACGGCAAGGGAGAATTCGATGATAAAGACCACGAGAGCACCTTCCTGGATTTGGTAAAGGCTTTGGACCAGGTGGAAGGCGTTGAGCGTTTGCGGATATCTTCCATTGAACCCAATTTATTGAAAAACGAAACCATTGATTTTGTCGCCCAAAGTAAGAGCTTCGTACCTCATTTCCATATTCCGTTGCAAAGCGGCAGCAATGAGATTCTGAAGATGATGCGCCGCAGGTATATGAGGGAATTATATCTCGAGCGGGTAAATCATATTAAATCGGCAATGCCTGATGCCTGTATTGGGGTAGATGTCATTGTTGGATTCCCGGGGGAAACCGATGCGCATTTCTTAGAGTCCTATAATTTTTTAAATGAGCTCAATATTTCCTATTTGCATGTGTTCACCTACTCTGAGAGGGAAAATACCGTGGCTGCCGAGATGCAGGGAGTGGTTCCCATAAAAGTAAGAAAAAAGCGCAGTAAAATGCTCAGAGGGCTCTCGGCCAAAAAACGTCGCGCCTTTTATGAAAGTCAATTAGGATCTTTTCACAGCGTCTTATTTGAAGGAGAAAATAAAGAAGGCTTTATTCAAGGCTTTACAGAAAATTATGTAAAGGTAAAAACCCCGTGGAATCCGGGGTTGATAAATACCATACACCAAATTGAGCTGGTTAAAATTGACCAGGACGGTCTTGTGAGGTTTAATTACGCTGCTCCTGTGCCGAGTCTTTAGATATTTATTCCAACAGGCAGTAAATCTTTATATTTTCTGCGGTGTTTACGCATGAATCTGGCAATTTCTGGACAGGTCGGGACCACTTTATCAGTACCCTCCTGAATATTACTCAGAAGTGCCTCCAAAAATGAGTCCAGATACCCTTCTTCCTTTAGGTTTTCTGAGATGATCAATTTAGTAAGAAAAACCTTACGCTCCTGCTGGGAATATTCCACTATGGTCAGTTCTTCTTTTATAACTGCTTCAAATTGTCTTAAAAACTCGTTATTGATAATAACTATTTCACCCTCATTCATCGTCTTTATATTTAATTCTTCATTATTTTAATTAAAAAAACCCGGAAGCCCAGCGAATTTAAAACTGATTCTTTCCCTTTCCCAAAGACCTGGGACATTCAAATTCCATTCTTCAACCTAAAATTTTCCTTCAATAAAAAACTTAAACCCTGCTATAATTTTGCTTTGAAAGATATTTGCTGCTATTTCAGCATACCTATTTCAAAAATGCAGAGCAACTGCTGTTGATTCCAAAACCCTTAGCTATTCCAACTGCCCTGATAGGCATTGGAATCCAGATGTTTTATATCTCCCGGAATTGGGAGGGTCAAAATTTTCATGTGTTCAGGCGGGTGGTGGGAAAATCCCGTTCCCGGAGTATTTACAGGCAGATGAAGGTTCTGAGAAGTCCATACGGCATGATGTTTGTATTAAAGTGATATAAATAGCTGAAGGAATACCTGGCATTTTACCAACCAAAGTTTGCTTTTCCAGGTGAACTGGAGGAAAGGAAAACTTTTCCCATATTTTATAAATAGCTCTTTATTGTGAAAGCCAAAAAAATAACTGTAATTTTAACGACAAATTTACAATAAATCTTAAACTTTTCGTGTTATACACCTGTTAAAATGCCTGATACCAAAGAAATAATCCACGTGTATTTTATGCCGGGGATGGCTGCAAACCCCTTGATATTTGAATATATTAAATTGCCGGAAGATCAATTTGAGATGCATTGGCTGGAATGGATCATTCCTCTGACGGACGAATCTTTAAAGGATTATGCCCAACGGATGAACCGTTATATCACCCATGAGAACATTGTGCTGATAGGCGTTTCTTTTGGGGGAGTGATCGTTCAGGAAATGGGAAATTATCTGAAGCTAAGGCGATTGATCATCATCTCGAGTGTAAAATGCAGGGAAGAGTTGCCGCGCAGGATGCGATATGCGGGGAGTACAGGATTTATAAGGCTGCTCCCGACAAGTTTGCTGAATTATGCCGATTATATGGAAAGCTTTGCGGTTGGGGATTATTTAAAAAAAAGGATTCCTTTATACCGCAGGTATTTATCGGTACGAAACATTAAATATATAGATTGGGCCATAAAAAATATGGTGAACTGGGAATGTGAGCGACCGAGAAAAGATCTGGTGCATATTCACGGGGACCAGGATGAGATTTTTCCATATAAATACATCAAAGGATGTATCACCGTAAAAGGAGGAACCCATCTTATGATCCTGAACCGCTATGCATGGTTTAACCAAAATTTGCCTGAAATTATCCTGACCGGGAAATTGGCACACAATAAAAATTAAAAAAAAATTAAATAATGAAAGTTTTAAAAGTTCTTTTGATGAGTATCGGGCTGATCGCAATTTGTGCAATAAGCATTCAGGCCGTGCATGATGGGCATTTTGCCTCTGAAAATGAAGTTGCTTCCAGAGAGGATTCAACAGGTGTTTATACTATTTCCGCCTTAAAAATACCTGAAAATTTGAATTTCGCCGGGGAACCCGTACCTATTGAAAACCCCGATATATACGAGCGAATGGACAGGGAATTACTGGTAAACACCTATTGGCAATCAAATGCCTTGTTACTGATTAAACGGGCACACAAATACTTTCCCATAATAGAACCGATCCTCAAAGAATATGGAATTCCGGATGATTTTAAATACCTGGCGGTCATAGAAAGCGGATTGACCCAGGCTGTTTCGCCAGCCGGAGCAGTAGGTTTTTGGCAAATCATGAAAGGAACAGGAAAGGATTACAGTCTTGAGATCAATGCCAATGTGGATGAGCGCTATCACATCGAAAAATCAACCCGGGTGGCCTGTGAATACCTTAAGAATTCCAAAGAAAATTTTGGAAGCTGGACGATGGCTGCCGCGGCTTATAACGCCGGGAATACAGGGGTGCTGCGCCAGTTGGAGCGGCAGCAGGTCAGTAATTATTACGATTTGTTGCTCGGGGAAGAAACCGGGCGGTATGTATTTCGGATATTGGCCTTAAAGGAAATCTTGAAAAACCCCCTAAAATACGGGTTTCATTTCAATGAAGCTCAACTCTATAAAAACATCCCTACGCACCCCGTTCAGGTTGACACCTCTGTCGAAAACTTCGCGAGGTTTGCTCAAAAATACAAGATAAACTACAAGATCTTAAAATTGCACAATCCTTGGTTGAGAGAAGCTAATTTGTCAAATGCATCGGGAAAAATGTATCAGATCGAAATCCCGGAAGAGGGCTATTATAAATCTTCAAAATAAATTCTGAATTCAGGATTCAAAATAAATTCTGAATTCAGGATTCAAAATTCAGGATTCAAAATTCAGAATTCAAAATTCAGAATTTGTTCCGAGTTGATTTTTTTAGCCACCAATGCCGTGAATAAGCTTATCTCTTTATTCTATCCCCTGCATGGTTTTGCCTTGATCCTTAATTTAAGGATGCAGTTTGCAGCTCGGGATAATTGCTGTCACCCCCTAATAGCTGGTTGGCGATCCCGTCGTAAATGGAATTGTAGTTTAGGTCAAAGGATTCCTCGAAACTCTTTTCGATAGAATGTGTGACCCCGCGCCTAATATCCAGGATCTTCTTATTTCCATCAATTAAAAAGGTGGTGGGAAGGCCTAAGGAGTGCTTAAGCTGTTTGATAACGTAGGAGGCGTTATTTTGCATTTCGTCCACATAAAGGATCTTAATGTTCTCATTGTAGGCCTTGGCCATCTTCCTGGTAGTTTTCTTATCGTCCCAAAATAAAATCACAAAATCAATTTTATCGTGATAGTTGCTTACCAATTCATTTAGAGCCGGGATTTCTCCTTCAGAGGCAACGCACCAGGAGGAATACGTGATCAGGTAGACCGGTTTTTTGAAGTCGTAGAAGGTAATTTCTTTGCTGTTTAATTGATTAAATCTAAAGTTATCCATATAACTATGGTTTAAATCAACTTTTACCAAGGAATCAAATAATTCCCTTCCCAGCTTGTAATCCCTTAGAGCATAGGCTTTTTTTGCTTTTTTTTCATATTTGGGAAGATACAAAGCCAAGGCCTCAGAAAAAAAAATCCTTTTTTCTTCCTGTTGTCCAAAGGCAGGTTGTGCCAAATAAAAAATTAAAAACAAAGGTAAAAATCTCACCATTTCTTGTATTTACAAATAAGTAATACAAATTTAGGTAAGCTCTAAGGGGTGGCGAAAATTAATCGTTAAAGGGTCAGAATATTAGCCAAAGGGTAAGCAAAATGTAAAAAAACCTTAAGAATTTTAATTCCTCAGGAAATCAGATCTTTTTCATTTGTTGTTTCATCATCTGGATCTGCTCTTTTAACATTCCGTGTTTATCCAGTTTTTTTGCCTCTGTCAAAAGGATTTGAGCTTCGCGTTTGCGCCTTTTGGTCATCGCGATCCCTGCCAAATTGAGTTTGGCCATCGCCAGGTCCTGATTCATTGACAATCCGAGCTTTATGGCCTTTTTAAAATATTTTTCGGCCTTGGTAATGTTTGTTTGAGAAAGCATCAGCCCATGGAGGTACCAAAAGTAGCCTTGTTGGCCTTGTGTAAGCGCTGTTTCAGGATTTTTTATTTTATCGAGCCATTTTTTTGCCCCTGCAAAATCCTGTTTTCGCAATCTAAGAAATGCCATCAGGATCATTTCATTTTTAAAATACAAAAAAATAAAGATTGTGGAGATCAGGATATACATAATACCGTTCCCAATGTTTCCAAGGGTAAATTGCCAAATGGCAACAGCGATTATAATTCCGGTAATAACTAATTTGATATTTTTGTTGAACATATTGGTCAGGGTTTTTTAAGCCCGCAAAGTTAGTAAAAACTATTAAAAAAATTTTTTATTTAGTTTTTGGAAGATATCAAAGTCTTTGTATATTTGCCCGCAGTTTTAAAGAAAGGCTTAAAACTAATTAAACTAAGGTTTCCATAGAGATTTAAAGATAATAAAATGAAAAGAACGTTTCAACCATCTAAGAGAAAAAGAAAAAATAAGCACGGTTTCAGAGAGCGCATGGCAAGTGTGAGCGGAAGAAAAGTGCTGGCTAGAAGAAGAGCAAAGGGTAGAAAAAAATTATCTGTATCCTCTGAAACAAGACACAAACACTAGTGAAAATTAGTATCAAAATATGAAGGTGTTACTTTTTTAAGTAACGCCTTTTTTTATATTCAAACGATTCCTATTTTTATAAAAAAATAATTCCCTTTTAAAATGCCGAAAAACAATCAGATTAAAAGTGTTTTAATAATTGGTTCCGGCCCCATTGTAATTGGCCAGGCCTGCGAATTTGATTACGCGGGCGCTCAATCTTTAAAATCCTTGAGAGAAGAAGGAATAGAGACTATTCTGATAAATTCCAACCCAGCGACCATCATGACCGACCCCTCCATGGCCGATTATGTGTATTTGAAACCTCTTACCACAAAATCCATTTTAGAGATCCTTAAGGCACATCCCAACCTGGATGCCGTCTTGCCAACTATGGGTGGGCAAACCGCTTTAAACCTATGTATTGAAGCCGATGAAAAGGGGATCTGGAAGGATTTTGGAATAAAACTTATCGGGGTTGATATAGATGCCATTAATATTACCGAAAACAGGGAAAAATTTAAAGACCTCATGGATCAGATCGGGATTCCGGTCGCCCCTGCAAGAATTGTCACTTCTTATTTGGAAGGAAAGGAAGCGGCCCAGGAATTCGGTTTTCCACTGGTTATCCGTGCTTCCTTTACCCTGGGTGGAAGCGGGGCCGCCTTTGTGCATAAGTCGGAGGATTTTCACGAGTTGCTCACCAGAGGCCTTGAAGCATCTCCAATTCACGAGGTGCTTATCGATAAAGCCCTGGTAGGTTGGAAAGAATTTGAACTGGAACTTTTAAGGGATAGAAATGACAACGTTGTTATTATTTGTTCCATTGAAAATATGGATCCTATGGGGATTCATACCGGAGATTCCATCACGGTTGCCCCGGCGATGACCCTGAGCGATACTACCTTTCAGAGAATGCGGGATATGGCCATTAAAATGATGCGCAGCATAGGCGATTTTGCAGGTGGATGTAACGTGCAATTTGCGGTGAGCCCGGATGAAAAGGAGGATATTATTGCCATTGAAATTAATCCTCGGGTATCCAGATCCTCTGCCCTGGCATCAAAAGCAACCGGGTATCCAATTGCGAAAATTGCAACAAAGCTGGCAATTGGCTATCATTTGGATGAACTGACAAATCAAATTACCCAATCTACCTCCGCTTTATTTGAACCCTCTCTGGATTATGTAATAGTAAAGATCCCGCGTTGGAACTTCGATAAATTCGAAGGGAGTGACCGCACCCTTGGTCTTCAAATGAAATCTGTGGGGGAGGTAATGGGAATAGGAAGGTCTTTTCAGGAAGCACTTCACAAGGCCACCCAATCCCTTGAAATCAGCAGAAACGGCCTTGGTGCCGATGGAAAGGGCTATACCAAATACGAAGAAATTATTGAAAAACTCACCTTTGCAAGCTGGGATCGGGTTTTTGTGATATATGATGCAATTCAGATCGGAATTCCGCTCAGCCGCATTCACGAAATCACCAAAATAGATATGTGGTTCCTCAAACAATATGAGGAGCTTTATGCGCTGGAGGTTGAAGTTTCAAAGTTTAGCATTGAGAGTCTGCAGAAGGATTTGTTGCTGGAGGCCAAACAAAAAGGTTTTGCAGACAGGCAAATAGCGCATATGTTGGGTTGTTTGGAAAGCGAGGTTTACAATAAAAGAGATGCCTTTGGGATTGACAGGATCTTTAAATTGGTAGATACCTGTGCCGCGGAATTCAAAGCCCAAACCCCATATTACTATTCCACCTTTGAAGCGGAAATAGAAACTGCGGATGGAAATCGCTATCTCGACAATGAAAGCGCGGTAACCGGAAAGAAAAAAATTGTGGTCCTGGGTTCCGGACCAAACAGGATAGGCCAGGGGATAGAATTTGATTACAGCTGCGTTCACGGGGTGCTGGCTGCGGCTGAATGCGGTTATGAAACCATTATGATCAATTGCAACCCTGAAACGGTTTCCACCGATTTTGACGTGGCCGACAAGCTTTATTTTGAACCGGTCTACTGGGAGCATATCTATGATATTATCCGCCACGAAAAGCCCGAGGGAGTAATCGTGCAGTTGGGAGGACAGACCGCCCTGAAACTGGCAGAGAAATTGGATAGATACGGGATTAAGATCCTGGGAACAACCTACCAATCCCTTGATCTAGCCGAGGACCGGGGAAGCTTCTCCAAACTGCTTCAGGAAAATGATATTCCGTATCCCGAATTTGGAATTGCCGAGACTGCCGATGAAGCTCTGGCATTGACAGATGAACTGAAATTTCCAATTTTGGTCAGGCCGTCCTATGTACTGGGGGGACAGGGAATGAAAATCGTTATAAACAAGGATGAACTTGAAACCCATGTGGTGGATCTGCTCCGCAAAATCCCGAATAACAAATTATTGCTGGATCACTATCTCGATGGAGCAATTGAAGCCGAGGCCGATGCAATTTGCGATGGAGAGAACGTATATATCATTGGAATCATGGAACATATCGAGCCTTGCGGAATACATTCGGGGGATTCCAATGCTTTGCTACCTCCGTTTAACCTGGGGGATTTGGTGATGCAACAGATCATTGACCATACCAATAAAATCGCCCTGGCCCTGCACACGGTCGGACTTATCAATATTCAATTTGCCATAAAAGACGAAAAGGTGTACATAATTGAAGCCAATCCACGGGCATCGAGAACCGTTCCTTTTATATCAAAGGCCTATGGAGAACCTTACGTGAATTATGCAACCAAGGTCATGTTGGGCCATAATAAAGTAACCGATTTTGATTTTAAACCTAAATTAAAGGGATATGCCATCAAACAACCGGTGTTTTCTTTCAATAAATTCCCTAATGTCAATAAACAATTGGGACCCGAAATGAAGAGCACAGGAGAAAGCATTCTTTTTATAGATAGCCTCCGAGATGATACCTTTTATGATCTGTACGCCAGAAGAAGGATGTATTTGAGCAAGTAAAAAAGTCTTCTAAACAATAAAAGGCGGCCTAAAAATTTTTAGGCCGCCTTTCTTATGGATTGACCAAAGCTTATTACTTCTTGCTCAATTCCAGAATCTGAACAGTAGTGCTGCCATCGGTAGATTTCCAAACCTGTTTTTTGTTTTTATCGGTAACAATGATCCAGGTTTTATTAAAATCGGATTCCTCCTTGGGATTTGACCCGGTAATGGTCAAATTTGTTTCCTCCAATTTCCACTCGAAAGGTTGCATATCACTGTAATCATTGCTGAAGATACTATAATTTACATTTTTCTCTCCCGTACCATCCTTTTTTAGGATGAGCTCTCCGGCATTTTTTAATACAGCTTTCTGACCTTTCTGATCGTTGATTTCATACTGGTCTATATTCCAGGTACCTACGATCTTTTGGCTGCAACTGGTAAAAAACAGCGTGCAAATTGCTGCAATACATAAGGATTTTCTCATAATTCGTCAATTTTTTCCAAAGGTACTATAAATTGTATTTTTACGGAGGATCAGGTTTTTATTTACCTTAATTTTAGTTTCTTGTTACGTGCGTAAACCGGTTTCAAGAACAATCCCTGAAAACAATCCCTCTTATGAAGTTGATTTTCTGTTTGAACACGATGGATGCAAGGTTTACAGGTTTTACGACAGGGGAAATTTTGTGTATTTCACCAATTGTTGTGGCGATGTAAATACGGTAGTTAATGACTCAACCACTATCTCAACTTTTGGGAAAGCAAATCGTTAGAAAAAACACACGAATCATGTAAATATTTACCCATTTAGGTATCAAAATGATACCTGCC
>JBGSWA010000131.1:0-11577 GCA_041752645.1 Gillisia sp.
TGTCATTCAATTGAATATATTTTATCTAATGAATCAAATCTTGATGAGAAAATTGAAATAATCAATCAAAAATTGAAATTTGAAGCTATCGATAATTCCAGTTTAATAGCAATCCTATATAACTAATAGACCTCAATAAAAACTGAACAATCAAATTCAATTTCAGCAAAGACAGAATATTTTGGATATTACGGATTGAACCGTGCCGGGAAATATCGTCTTGGCACCAAGAAAAACGGTTTACATGATACCAGTTTGGGCTTAGGTTTTAATAATTTTTTCGCAAATACCCCCTGCATTTCGTGGAATCAAGGGTTGAATAGTATTATTACTTGCTAAACATTCTATCTTTGTTTTGAATCAGAAATATATTTTTTGGCTGTTTTTCTATATTGCTTTTTAAATATATGATTGAAATGAGTATAGCTTTTTATTCCAACTGCGTCCATTGCTTCTTGTACGCGATCGCAACCTTCATTAAACATTTTTGCGGCATACTGCATTTTTAAATTATTGATAAATGAGGTCGTTGTTTGTCCCAATAATGTTTTTAATTTGCGATGAAGTTGCATTCTGCTAAGTCCAATTTCTTTTGCAAAATCTGATGTTGAGAATTCCGGATTGCTAATATTGTCTTCAACAATTTTTGAAATTTTTGCGATAAGATTCTGATCAAACGATGAATAGTGGTCTTTTACTTCAATTGTGATATTTTGTGTAAGTAAAAATTTTCTAAATTTATTTCTAGTATTCAAAATATTCACAATTTTTTGATGAAGAGCTTGTGTATTAAATGGTTTTGTGATATAATCCCATGCGCCTGCTTCAAGACCTATTTTAATATGTTCCACATCTGTTTTAGCAGTTAGAATCAGAATCGGTATATGTGACGTCTTAATATTTCTTTTTAGCTCTGCACACATTTCAATACCGTCCATTTCAGGCATCATGACATCACTTATAATAATATCAGGCAAGAATTTAATTGCATGATCAAAGCCTTCAAGACCATTTGTCGCCTCTAAGATTGTATAACGAGCTTGAAGACTGTTTTTTAGATAAGCACGTAAATCATGATCATCTTCAACAATCAAGATACTTTCACGTTCTTCCGAACTTTCCTTTTCAAGATTATCAAATTCTATGTCATCAATGATTGAATTGTTTTCTTTTTCCTCAGAGGAAAGTTCATCAGATTGGTAGTCTTCCTCAGAAACAGGAATGGTTACTATAAACTCTGCTCCACTATAAATACTATCGGTAATATTAATATCCCCTTTGTGCGCTCTTATTAATTGATAACTTAGATGAAGCCCAATTCCCGAAGAAGAGCGATCTTTACCATGAAAAAAACGTTCAAAAACCCTAATTTTTTCTTCATCAGGAATTCCTTTTCCACTATCTCTAATAATGATATTTGCAATCTTTCTGTTCTTTTTCCAAATGGGTTTTATTTCAATTTCAATAATTCCGTTTTTAGGAGTGAATTTAAAGGCGTTAGACAACAAATTATAAAGAACTTTTTCAATTATATCTTTATCGAAAAAGCATACGAACGAATCTGGTGTTATAACATTTAAGTTAATCTCTTGCCTTTTTGCCTGCCACGAAAATGCTTTAGTTGTTTCCTTTGTGAAATCAGCAAGATCATTATTAGATACTTTTAGAATATTAAGATTGGCATTTATTTTTCGAAAATCTAAAAGTTGATTTACCAAAAACATCATGCGCTTAGTATTACGTCTAACTATCTGAAAATAAAAGTCTCGATTTTCTTTAGATAGATTAGACTCCATAAGGTCGTTCAAAGGACCTATTACTAATGAAAGAGGAGTTTTGAATTCATGCGCGATATCAGTAAAAAATATAAGTTTAAGTTCATTAATTTCTTGGTCCTTGTTGTGTTGAATATTTTCCAGCTCTAATTGATGTTTTAATTTCTGTCTATTAATAAGAAAAAAAATAAAACCAAAAATAAAACCTAATATTAAAGCAATGTATAATAAATATGCCCATATGGAAAACCAAGGGGCAGGTAATATTTTTACAATGATTTTTTTCGGGTTACCACTCCAAACCCCATCGTTGTTTGCTGCTTCGACATAAAAAGTATAACTCCCTTGTTTTAAATTTGAGTAAGTTGCGAATTTATGATTTCCAACAATTTGTATCCATTCTGTATCATATCCTTCTAACTTATATCTAAAAATGTTTTCGAGGGCGTTAGCGTAATTAGCGCCAGCAAATTCAAACAGAAAATTATTTTGTTTGTAATTTAGATTAAGCTCTTTAGTCAGGTTTATTGATTTCTGAAGGACTTTTCGACCGAAATAACTCTCCCCTGGAGAAATACTAAGGTTGTGTATTTTAAAATCAGAAATCGCAACATCTGTTTTATAATGATTATCTATTATTTCACCAGGATTAAAATAGTTTATCCCTTTAATGCTTCCAAAAAAAAAATTACCATCCTTATACTTTCCAACGGCTTCAGTAAATGTACTGGATTGTAACCCATCTTTATAGGTATAACGACGTACAACACTTTTACCGATATCAAAACGAATTAGTCCTTGTGAATTTGTAAGCCATAGGTTTTGCTCATCATCCTCAAGAATCCCCATAATCTTTCTGTCTTCAATACCTTCAATAGATATTTGGCTAATTTTATTGGAATCCTTATTTTTTCTTAAAAGACCTGCATCCGTTCCAATCCATAGTGTTCCGTCTTTACCTTTAAGAAAACACCAAATAGTATTGTTGGCGATATAGTAATCATTTTGCATGGATTCTTTGTAAACTTCAAGCGAAATAAAATTGCCTTCACTGGACAAATTCAGTTTGTAAAGCCCATCGGATATAGTTCCAATCCAGATACAGCTTGCATCCTTGTCGTAAAGTAAGCTAAAAATTCTTTTGCCTCTTAAAATTTCTGTTTGAGGGTATAAATAGTGAATCCAGTCAGTATTATCCCTATTTCTAACAATAAGTCCTGAAAATGAACCAAAATAAATTTGGCCGTTTCCACCTTCACAGATTGAAGAAACTTGTAGAGGGAAAACAGGATCATGCCTAGTAATTAATTTATCTTGTCTTAAAAACAAATCATTTTTGTCTTTTAAAAACAAACCATTATCCGATCCAATATAAATCGTTTCCTGGATTTTAGTAAGGCAAAGTGGGTCAAAATTGATCCCGAAATTTAATTTTTGTGTTTTATTATTTTTAAATGAATGTTGAAAACAACCTTTATTCTGAACTCCATAATAAAGGTAATCATCATCTAACAACAGGGTACTAATGTTTATGTTTTGCAGAAGTTTAGTTGATCCCTCAAAAGGAATACTATTGAATTTTTTTTGGGAAAGATTCGTATAACAAAGCCCCTGACGGTTTCCGATCCATAAGGTATTGGTATTATCTAAAAAGAGTGATAAAATGGTATTGTTTAACAAACTTCGCTCTTCAAAAAAACTTGAAGTATAATTTTTCTCAATTTCATAATTAGAAACATCTACTTTAAAGAGTCCGGAATTTAATGTTCCAACCCAAATATTACCATCATTGGATTTACAAAGATCTCTAATTTCCATTTCAGATAAGATATCAATGTCGTCTATAATAACATTGATAACATTGTTCTGTTGATGTTTTATAAACTTTAATTTTTTAAAACCACCCACCCAAATATTATGGTTTTTATCTTCAATCAGTTCAGAAAATTGTTCATTTTCTATTTCATTTATCTGAGTGCAGACATTATTTTTCCACATCCAAATTCCATTGTTTGTTGCAAAGAAAATAGAATTATCAGTGGTTATCAAAATCTTATTAATGTACAAACCAGTTAAAGGAAGTTGAACAATTTCCGCTCTCGGTTTTTCCTCCTCAATGATTTGCAATAAACCATTCCCTGTGGCTATATATATATCACCATCAAGATTTTCAGTTATACTATTTATAATGTTAAACCCAGGAGGAGTTTTAACTCTTACAAATTTTTCAGTTATTAAAGAATAGTAATTCAGGCCATTGCCATCAGTACCAATCCATATTCTTTTTTTAGAATCTTCAAATAAACAAATAATTCTATTGCTTGAAAGGCTTTCAATGTCATTCGTTTTATGTGAATAATTCAATATTTTAAGACCATCATACCTGTTCAAACCATCATAAGTTCCCACCCAAATAAATCCATAGCTATCTTGCATTATACAACTTACATCATGCTGTGTAAGTCCATCGTTAACCGTTAAGGTATTAAATTTTAAATCTTGTGCGCTTAAATAATTATGAAAGGGAAAAGGAGATATGTATAAAATTAGCCATAGAACCAGACTACGGGAATTGTTTTTTAGTGCTTTCAATTGAATTTTATGACTTAACACATGTATTAAACATTAATAAAAAAATGAAGGAGTTTTTCATTCTCATTCTGTAAATACGAAAGATTGTTGTGTTACAAAATTAACAAAAAAAAAGAAAAATTATAGATGTAAATAAGAGATGATACAAGATATATAGAAAATGTTACATATGAGTACATTATAAGATAGAGCGATATCAATATTCATTAGTTCATGCAGAAATCAAACAATCGGGGGAATTAACTACCTATTTATTATAAGTTATGATTGTTACAATACATTTAATTACTGTTACATTATTGAAAATATTTTTGAGGAAAAATATTTAGGTTTGCTTTTCACTTTAGCGATCAAAATAAATTAGAGTAATCTCAGTCGTTGATCTGAATATTAAACATTATACATATATAACTAACCTAATTTATGAATTTATGAAAAAATTATTTTGTTATATTTCATTAAGGTATTTGCCTTTTGTTTTAATAGGATTGCTAGTATTGACTACCTCATGTGAAGATGATAATCTCGAAACTCAAAGAACAAAAGAACTATTGGCAACAGCTTCTTCTGTAACAACCGTAGCTGAGGGAGGAAGCATTAAATTCATTGATCTGTCGCTTGGGGTTGTACGGAGACAGTGGACTTTTCCTAATGGCAACCCTGTAACTTCTGATCAACCCGAAATTGATGTTGTATTTTCTCAACCAGGAGATATAGTTGTGACCTTAGAGGTAGAATTTTTTGACGGGACTACAGAATTAATGGACTTTCCTACAAAGGTGTTCCCTCCATTGATTGCAGATTTTAGTCCGTCAGCTACTAGATTAAAAGTAGGTGAAACAGTAATATTTACTGATAATTCAGTTGGAGAACCCTCTAGTTGGAGTTGGGAGTTTGAAGGCGGAACACCTTCTACATCTACTGAAGAAAATCCAACCATTCAATTTAATGTAAATAACCTTGTAACAATTAAGCTTACTATAACGAGAGCTGAAGATGGAAGCAGTGCAGAAGTAGAGAAAGTGATACAAGTAGGCCCTCCTGAACTATGTTTGAATGGTGATTTTGAAACCGATGCTGTTATAGATTGGCAAACATGGAATGGCTCTTCATTTCCGTATACTGCAGAAGCTGGCGGGGCAAATGGATCTGACTACACTTCAATGGTTAACTTTGAAGGCGCTTGGGGATGGGGAGAAATTATAAGTCGAGATTTCCCGAATAACAAGATAGCTCTAGAAAATGGAAAGGATTATATCTTGAGCATGTATGTTAAGGCTGTTGCACCAATAAGAATAGATCAGTTTCGGGGAGTCAATCATTTACCTGATTGGAGTGCTGCATTTCCGGCTGGTGGCACACCAGAAGGTTACCAAGAGTTTTACGATAATTCGGGAATCTCACTTCCAATAAATATTACCAATACTTGGACAAAGGTTTCTATTCAAATAAGTGTTCCTGATGATGGAAAAACTAGGACCAACTTTTTCCCTGATATTATTTTAGGAGGAGCTACTGATAGCAAAGTTTACATTGATGAAATATCTGTGAAAATTGTCGAATAGAAAAATTGGAAAAATTCAAAATATAATTATCATGAAAATCAATACAATTAAAAATATATTGTTTGTACTAGCAATACTATTTACTAGTATCATTTATTCGCAAACAATAATCACAGGAACAGTTACAGATGAAAATGGGGCGACATTGCCAAGTGTAACTATCTTAGTAAAAGGTTCTCAAAACGGAACACTTACTGATTTTAACGGTAAATATTCAATAAATACTACTTCAAATGGAGTTTTAGAATATTCATATCTCGGATATAAGACTAAGGTCATAAATATAAACGGACAGTCTGAAATTGATGTTTCAATGGAACCTTCTTTTGAAGCATTTGATGAAGTTGTTGTAGTAGGGTATGGAACTACAAAACGTGGAGATGTTACAGGGTCTGTAGCGTCTATAGACAAAGATGTTTTAAAAGACAGACCAATTACAAATATTGAGGAAGCACTGCAAGGTCAAGTAACGGGTTTGTCTGTTAGTTCAACCGGAGGGCAGCCTGGTGCAGCAACAAAAATGAACATTAGGGGTATTAGCTCAGTGAGTGGAAGCTCGCAACCATTGATAGTTGTCGATGGTTTTCCTATCAGCGATGTCTCAACCTCAGGAGGTGGGGGTTTAGAAGGATTCAGTTCCCAAATGAGTTCATTTTCATACATTAATCCTGATGATATTGAATCAATAGAAGTCTTGAAAGATGCATCTGCAACCGCTATTTATGGTAATCGTGGTGCTAACGGTGTGATTCTGATTACGACTAAAAATGGTAAGAGAAAAGGAGATGCCGGAATAACCTACAGTACCTACTTCGGTATACAAGAGATGAAAGAAAGAATAGATGTAATGAATTTTAACGATTATTCAACATATCAGCAAACGATGAACCCAGGGAACAGGCTTTTTACAGCTCCAGATGGGACTCCTTATGTTTTTGCTGATACAGAAGCAATGAACGTTGATTGGCAAGATGAAATATATAGAACAGGATTTACTCAAAATCATTCTTTATCTGTCCAAGGAAGATCGGACAAAACAAATTATGCATTTTCTACTTCATACAATCAAAATGAGTCTGTTTTGATCGAAACTAATTTTGAGAAACTGACCAGCCGTATTTCATTGGATCATCAATTTAATGATGTTTTAACTTTAGGCGGGAACCTTTCTTACAGTAATATTGTGAATAATGGGGTTCCTACTGATGGCAGAGAAGGAACTGCTGCAGGTATTGTAATTGGTGCTTTAGTTCAAAGTCCATTTAAAATGGATGACGATACTCAAGCTAGGTTTAGAAGAGCCGGTGTTCCTCAACAGCAGATAGACATTTATCTGGCGGGAAATTTAAGTAATCCGGATAATGTAGCCAAAAACACAAAACTCGACAAAACTATCAATCGAACCATTGGCAATTTTTATGCAAATTTTAAATTCATTGATTGGCTATCATTTAAAACTACTTTAGGAATTGATATTTATAACCTTAAAGATCAGCAATTTTATTCTTCAAAAACCCCATGGGGTAGTTTAAATAATGGTGTTGCTGTGGCAGCGAATATCAATGCAAAGAATCTTATAAGTGAAAATTACTTTACTTTTTCCAAAACATTTGATAAGCATAGTACGAATCTTGTTGCAGGAGTTTCTTTTCAGAGTAATAAAAATGAATATATCAGAACTGAAGGGAGAAATTTCCAAAACGAGATTTTAGGATATAATTCACTTCAGGGAGCTGCTGAGTTTTTAGCGCAATCTTCTGCTGATGAGTTGTTTATGGCGTCCTTCTTAGCTAGAGCAAATTATTCTTATGACAATCGTTATCTCGCTACGGTGTCCTTTCGTAGAGATGGTACTTCAAGATTTATAAATAATAAATGGGGTAACTTTTACTCAGGAGCATTGGCTTGGAATGTTCATAATGAAGCTTTTCTTAAAGACTCAGAACATATATCAAATTTAAAATTAAGAACAAGTTTCGGGCAAGTTGGTAACGCCAGTGTTCCAGTTCAGGGGGCTTTACTTGATCAGCAATATTCCAATTATACGTTTAATGGATCTGTAGCAAATGGAGTAAGTCCTCAAAATTTAGAAAATAGAGATCTAACTTGGGAAACTACGACACAAATAAATGCGGGTATTGATTTTGGCTTATTTGATAATGCTTTCAATATTCAAGCAGATTATTATATTAAAAACACTAAAGATCTCCTATTGTTAACACCAGTCACAATTGCGACAGGGTTTTCTTCAGGATGGTTTAATATAGGCGAGATAGAAAACAGTGGTTTAGAGTTCTCTGTTGATTATGCATTAAAAACTCAAAGTGACTTTGGATGGAACACAAAATTAAATTTAAGTACTGTCCAAAATGAAATCAAAGCTTTAGGTGGTGATGGGGAACCTATATATATTGATGTAAATTTTGATGCGATTTCTACAGATGAGGTGATTCTGCAAGTTGGAGGTTCGATTAATGATCTTTATGGTTATCAAACCGACGGCATCTATTTACCAAGTGATTTTAATCCTGACGGGTCGCCAATCACAGGAGTTCCTACAGCAGGAGCTGGTGAGAAACCTGGAGATATTAAATACAGTGATCAAAATGATGACGGTAAAATTGATGGTTTCGATCGATCTGTGATTGGAAATACGTTACCAGATGTCTTTGGTTCATGGAGTAACAATTTCTCTTTTAAAGGGATAGATCTTGATGTTGTACTTCAATATTCCTATGGGAATGATTTATTTAATGCAACAAAGACACGAATTTCATCTTTCCCCGGCGGAAGTGCTAATCAAACAGCCAACTGGCTTGATAGATGGACTCCGGCAAATCCAAATAGCACCCAATATGCTGGGGTACCTGCATTAAGACCTGCTGATTATTTGATTGAAGATGGCTCATTTGTTCGTCTGCAAACGGTTAGATTAGGTTATAATTTGCCTTTCAAAATCATATCGGGACTTAAAATTAAAAGTGCAAAGGTTTATGTTTCAGGAAACAACTTAGCTGTATTTACAAAATATTCCGGGTATGACCCTGAAGTTACATCAAACCAGGTTGATTATAGATATCAATTTGTCCAAGGATTTGATTATGGTGGATTCCCAAGGGCAAAAACATATATGATGGGCTTGAGCATTCAATTTTAACAATTAAATTATTAAGAAATGAAAAATTTAGGGATTATTATACTTTCAATTATTTTGTTTTCTTCTTGTGAAGATCAACTGGACATACCGCCAAAGAGTAATATTGAGTTAGGGAATTTCTTTGCCACAACTGAAGATTTTAACTTGGCGCTTACAGGAGCCTATGATCCAATTGCTGTACATCAGGGCGATAACGCTTTTGGCACTTATTTCAAAGGTTTATTGATGATGGGACGTGCAGGAACGGATGAAATGTATGTAAACCAAGGGTTTTGGGACGCAACTGGAAAAGAAATAGGTAATTACACGTTTTCTCCTTTTTCTCGAATACCAAATGCTGTTTGGCAAGTGCAATATGTTGGGATATCTAGATGTAATGTTGTAATTAGTAAAATTAAAAACACCAATGTTTCAATACCTGAGGCAACTAAAAAAAGAATTCTAGGTGAGGCAAGTTTTTTAAGAGCATTCTATTATTTCCAACTAGCACGTTATTACGGAGGGGTACCTATTATAACAGAGGATACTAATTTGAACGAATTTAAAAATATCAGAAATACTTTAGCCGAAACCTATGATATGGTGATCAGTGATTTAAAAGTTGCCGAAGAAAATATTCCTGAGATAAACGAACCAGGAAGAGCAACAAAATATGCCGCTAAATCTTTTTTGGCAAAGGTTTATTTGCAAATGTCAGGGGAGCCTTTAAATGATGATACTGCAGCTTTAAAGGCGGCTACATACGCAAAAGATGTTATTGATAATGGTCCTTATGAACTTGAGCCTAATTATAGTGATGTTTTTAAATTGGACAATGAACATGGTGTAGAATATATTTTTAGTGCAGAATACATCGCAACAAATAACGAAGGTGGACAAGTTGCTACTTGGGATGGTCCTCCAGGAAACTGGACCAATACAATTACATACTCAATATGTCGTGCTATGCCTGAACTTTATGATTCTTATCAAGTTGGTGATGTCAGGAGAGATTATAATATTGTTGATTATGTAGTTATAGATGCTGATGGAAATACGGAACCAACGAATGATGGAATTTACTATGCTTTTAAATGGAGACATGATCCAAATCCTGCAACTCGCGGATATGCTACCGAATGGCAATCACCATTTAATTTTCCACTTACTCGATTTGCAGATGTATTGTTAATATATGCGGAAGCACAATGTCGTGCTGAAGGCAATCCAAATTCAGATGCTTATAATGCAATTAATAGGGTACGAACTAGAGCTGGATTAGGAAATTTAAGTGGACTTTCGGGGCCAGATTTTTTGAAGGCAGTACTTGATGAAAGAAAGTGGGAGCTTTGTTATGAAGGCCACAGGTGGACAGATTTAGTGCGATACGGTAAATTGGTGGAAGCTGTGAGAGCATCAAGCGCAGGGAACCCTTTCTCTGCAGCCAATATTAAGGATCATCATGTTTTGTTTCCTGTACCTGATAGGGAGATACAAGTTAGTCAAGGTGATTTAGTGCAAAATCCTGGGTACTAAACTGAACGAATCGTAAATTTTAAATTTTAATGTGATTAAATGAGATATTTTATTTTATACTTAGTTGTAACATTTGGGCTATTATCTTGCAGTAAAGATAATATAGACAAACTTGCTGATCATGATGATCCAGTAATTGTGGATGACGATGACCCAGTAATTGTCAAAGATCCTGAAATTGTTGTTGGTATAGCTGGTCAATGGAAAGTTGAACTCTACACGGCCAAGGATGTAGCCAACCCTGTGAATTATCCTCATTTTGCATATTATCCGGATGGACATATAACAGTAATACCAGATGGAAACGATTACATTATGTTTTGGGCTGAATTTGAATCACATCGATCTGTAGGTTCAACTCAATTGGTTGAAGATCAGTATGCATTGCAACCAGGGAGTTCAGTATTTGGTTCCAGAGGAAATTATGATACTTATGATAATGGAGGTTCTTGGTTGATGTCAGGCTCTCGTCAGGAGGGTAATAATTTTATTGGGTTTTTTCATGCTGAAGACCACTGGTATCCTCATACCACAAATGATATCGCATGGAAATCCATCGGTGTGACATACTCAAGTGATAAAGGAAAAACATGGGAGAGTGGCAAGCAGATAATAACGAGTGCCACCCCAAAACCAACAACACCAACTTGGGGTGGTACTGGAGATAACTGTGTAGTGTGGGATCAAATAAATAATAGATGGTTATGTTATTTTCAGGAGCATACCATTTCTATGGCAATTTCAACCGATCCCAATGGTGCCCCAGGAACATGGAAAAAATACTATAATGGGGGATTTACGGAAGACGGACTTGGCGGTAGGCAATCTCCTTTACCGGGTTTATCAAGTATTCCGGGAGGGAATCCTTCAGTACACTGGAATACGAATCTTTCAAAATGGGTTATGGTGTATCACGGGTGGGATCCGGCCAATATTTATGTTACTACAAGTGCAGATGGAATTGATTGGGATA
>JBGSWA010000132.1:0-10406 GCA_041752645.1 Gillisia sp.
CTTGAAATACCTGCAATGTCTTTCCACTTTACCTGTTTGTAGGTCCTCTAAGATGGTACTCTCAGCCATCACCATCACATTGACCTAGGTCTTGCTGCCTCGACCGGCTTTTTGAGTTTGGTGATCTTGTTTGCTTGCCTCTATGGTAAAATAACCTTCATCCATTTCGATCATATCGTCCAAGGCATAACGATCATCCCTTTGTCCCATCGCATTTCTCAGTTTATGTATCATTGCCCAGACCGGTTCATAGCGCTTTAACCCCAGTTGCCGTTGGATTTCCTTACTGGAAAATCCTTTTTTGGTTGCGCTCAATAGAAAAATGGCCTTGTACCAGGTCATAAATGACAATTTGTAGCTTTCCAGGATGGTGCCACTGCACAAGGATAGTCTTACTTTACAGGACTTACATTGGTAGCTCCATTTATTTTTGAGCCAATAATGGTCTGTCGACCCACAGCGGTTGCAGACAACCCCTTCCTTATCCCGCTGTTCCTTGAAATGCAGGCGGCAGCTTTTTTTATCAATGAAGTGAACTCCAAAAGAAAATATATCCATCATAAATCCATTTAAATTCACTCAAATACAGGAATATTTCCGATAATTAGGAAATATTCCGGATATACAAAAAAATATTGTTTATTGAAAAAAAGAAGTTACATATGTCAATTTATTTAACAAACTATGAAAAACAATGACTACCTCCTACCTATTGATTAATATTCATCACTTTAATCTTAATTTTAATATTGGTTTCCTGCAACGATGAAGAAGATTAATGCTTTCCCGCGGACGATGATATTTTTTAAATTGTCCTATTAAACGATACTGGCGAAAATCTGCTGGATCCTAATCTTGAAGGTTCTTTTCACATTTCAAAAATAAAGGTTTTCAATATCTTGAATGTGGAAAAGATGGAAATAAATAATCCGAATAGCTATTTCCTAAAGTCTTTAACATTTTTGGAAGAAATGGTGCTGTTAGGTCCATGCACCTATTTGGAAACAGTAATCTGGAGGTTAGTGAGGGGATTATTCAATGAAATGAACATGAAGAGCACACTATCAAATTATCCTATTCCCAACAATCAGACAATGTCAGTAAATTGAGGATTCGTATTTTTTATAATAAGGAGGAAGTTTGAAATGAAACCAGTGCTCATAACAGGGAGTGCGATTTTTTTAAATCATTAAATAAAAAAGCTTTATATAGGATTATCCATAATAGAGAACGTAAAAAATATCCTTAAGAAATATTCATTTTGCAAAAACTAAAAAAAACCACGAATTTCACCAAATTTTCAAACTTTGAAAAAGTCAAGTCACAGTAGAATTGAAATTCAGCAAATAAAAAGGCACGAATACGCTAATAAATAATTAGTGCATTCGTGGCCAATATTTTTAGAATTGTAAACCTATTCAATCTCAGAAACCCTCAGGGTATTTACCATTCCCTTGTCTGAAATCGGCATTGCAGCAAGATTTATAATAAAATCTCCTGGATCTGCATAGCCTTTTTCTTTAGCGATCTTGTTAATATCCTCAATGGTTTCATCGGTACTTTCGAATTTATCATAGAAAAAAGCCTTTACTCCCCAAAGCAGGCTCAACTGAGAGAGGATCCGCCTGTTTGATGTAAATACTAAAATATTCGATTCAGGTCTCCAGGCAGAGATCTGGAATGCGGTATAGCCACTATTTGTAAGGGTACAAATAGCTTTTGCTTTGATTTCATTGGCCATAAAAGCCGCGTGATAGCACACGGATTTTGTAATATATCTTTTGGTGCGGATGTGAGGTGGATTGTGTGGCACATTAATAAGTGGTGAATCTTCAACACATTTAATAATCTGTGACATTTTCCTTATTACTTGAACTGGATAATTTCCAACAGAGGTTTCTCCACTAAGCATCACGGCATCTGCACCATCCATAACGGAATTTGCCACATCGTTCACCTCAGCCCTTGTGGGAGTAAGGCTGGTGATCATGGTTTCCATCATCTGGGTAGCTATAATAACCGGGATTCGGGCCTTTTTGGCAATTAATACCAGTTGTTTTTGAATTAATGGAACTTCTTCTGCAGGAATTTCGACTCCCAAATCCCCCCGAGCAACCATTAATCCATCGCAATAAGCAACGATTTTTTCTATGTTTTTGACACCTTCCGGCTTCTCGATTTTGGCAATAATAGGAATCTTATGATCACTGTGTTCCTTGATTAAATTTTGCAACTCAATAAGGTCTTCAGCATTCCTTACAAAGGAAAGCGCAATCCAGTCCACGTTTTGTTCGCAGGCAAAAATAGCATCTTCAATATCTTTTTCAGTAAGTGCCGGCAGGGAGATATTTGTATTAGGAAGGTTCACACCTTTTTTTGACCTTAAGGGGCCTCCCTGGATTACTTTTGTGACAACCTCATCCACCCTATTGGTGCTTACAATTTCAAACATCAACTTTCCGTCATCCAGCAGGATAAGTTCTCCTCTTTGAACATCCCGAGGAAATTGTTCGTAATTCATATAAACCCTGGAAGAAGTTCCTTCGAACTCTTTTCCGGTAACAAAAGTGATCTGATCTCCAGGATTTACCACGACCTCCTCCTTCATTACTCCTACCCTTAATTTAGGCCCTTGCAAATCGCCTAGAATAGCTGCGTTATATCCAAATTCTTCATTTAATTCACGAATCATTTGAATTCTCTCCTTTACATCGTCATAATTGGCATGTGAGAAATTGATTCTAAAGACGTTCACTCCCTCTTCAAGCATATCTTTTAAAACAGATTTTTTGCTTGTTGCAGGGCCAAGGGTAGCAACGATCTTGGTTCTTTTGTTTATTGGCATTAGTCTAAAATTAAATTATTTTTTGATTTCAGTTGCTTGGGATCAACTTTAAATGTTGTAAGTGAATTAGGAATGAGAGTTATCCTGTTAAGCCATTTTTCTAATTCCCCTTTTTCCAGAACTCCTTCTATTTTTAAAAAGTAATCCACTTCTTTATATTCCGGGATAAAAAAAGTAGCCCTCGGACTAAATTCCTCTTCAGAAAAGAGAGAACCCGCACATATCACTTTTTTATTAGCTCCTTTATATTTGTTCTTGATCAAATAAACGGAAAGGTATTTTGCCGGCTCCTTAAATACATAAAGTGGATACAAAGCCTGAACATCACCATGGTTAAAATCCACATCATAACGGGCCCGTTTCAAATTAAGATGCAATAGCTTATTTAAAAAAAAGGCAATTTTATAGTCTTCTAGAGTACTGTGTATAGCCAGTAGATCATAGTCCTCCTCTTCATCATCAAGCAGCAATTTATGGGATAGCATATTACTAAACTTTTAGAATAAAGATAGCGCAAGAACGTCAATTAATGAGGATCTTAGATGAAATTTTAGGTTATTCTACGAAAACGTTTTAGTGGCACTACTAATTTTACTAAATTTCTATCTTATTTTGCAGGGCGAAGAAGGCTCTTTTTGAGGCCTTTTCTTCCGCTTTCTTTTTTGAAGTTGCACGTGCTTTTGCCACCACTCGCTCATCAATTCTAAGCTTTACTGCAAAGTGCTTCATCTCATCAATTCCCGTATCCTCATAAACTTCGTAATTGAAACTTTTCTTTGTTTTTTGGCACCATTCAATAAGCAGGCTTTTATAGCTTATTACCTCTCCTTCCAACTGCTCTATATCAACATATGGACTTATCACCCGATCAAAAATAAACTTTCGGCAATATTTATATCCCCTATCCAAATAAATTGCTCCGATAAGGGCTTCAAATAAATTTCCATGGATATTGGCGCCAAATTGATCTTTGGCAATATTTGTTTGCACGAGGTCTATGAGATTCAGGTCTTCTCCCAATTCATTTAGGTGCTTTCGGCTCACCACTTTGGAACGCATCTTTGTGAGATAGCCTTCATCACCGCCGGGAGTGGTTTTAAATAAATAAGCAGCTATAACGGCCCCTAACATGGCATCCCCAAGAAATTCCAGCCGTTCAAAATTAACTGCATTTCCAAGTTGGTCTTTCTGGTTCAATGACCTGTGGGTAAAGGCTTTTTGGTAAAATAATATGTCCTTTGGCCTAAAACCCAATATTTTCTGAATTGCAACAAAAAAATTCCCGCCTTTAGAAGAACGGGAATTTAATATTTTTCGAATAAGACTCATAACAGGTTATTCGTCTAACTTTTTAAACAATACGCAGGCATTATGACCTCCAAATCCAAAGGTGTTGCTCATAGCCACTTTTACATCGCGCTTTTGTGCTTTGTTCAGTGTTAGGTTCAACTCCGGATCTATATTGTCATCAAATGTTTCATGATTAATGGTTGGAGGAACTATCCCATGTTTCATGGATAAAATTACAGAAATTGCTTCAATAGCACCTGCAGCCCCCAACAAATGACCTGTCATAGATTTTGTAGAATTGATATTAATATTCTTGGCATGTTCCCCAAAAACCTTTCCTATGGCCTTAAGTTCTGCAACGTCTCCCAGGGAGGTCGAGGTGCCGTGGGTATTAATAACGTCTACTTCTTCCGGTTTTAGACCGGCATTTTGCAAACAATTTTTCATTACTGCAACAACTCCAATTCCATCAGGATGTGGAGCCGTCATGTGGTAGGCATCAGAGGAAAGTCCTCCACCTATAAATTCGGCATATATTTTTGCCCCACGTGCTTTCGCATGCTCATATTCTTCCAAAACCAAAGCCCCTGCACCTTCTCCCAACACAAATCCATCTCTGGTCGCGTCAAAAGGCCTTGAGGCAGTTTCCGGGCTTTCATTCCTGGTGGATAAGGCATGCATTGCATTAAACCCTCCCATTCCCGCTTGGGTAATGGCAGCTTCTGATCCTCCTGAAATAATGATATCACTATAACCGAGGCGAATGTTGTTTAAGGCATCGAACATGGCATTGGCCGCCGACGCACAGGCTGAAACCGTGGTGTAATTGGGTCCCATAAAACCGTGTCGTATCGAGATATTGCCCGGGGCAATATCTGCAATCATCTTAGGGATAAAAAACGGATTAAAACGTGGTGTTCCATCGCCTTCGGCAAAATTGATCACCTCGTTTTGAAACGTCTCCAAACCTCCAATTCCTGCACCCCAAATTACACCAACCCGATATTTGTCGATAATGTCCAATTCAATTCCGGAGTCTTTAATAGCCTCATCGGAAGCAACAATGGCATACTGCGCAAATCTATCGAGTTTCCTGGATTCCTTGCGATCAAAAAAATCAAGGACATCAAAATTTTTGAGTTCACAGGCGAATTTAGTTTTGAATTTTTCGGTATCGAAATAGGTAATAGGGGCACACCCGTTTTTACCCGACACCAAAGCATTCCAGTATTCTTCAATATTGTTTCCAATAGGTGTCAAGGCTCCTATGCCTGTAACTACAACTCGCTTTAACTCCATATTGTACTTTACTTTTTATTTTGCGTTTTCAATATAAGAAATTGCTTGACCAACTGTAGCAATGTTTTCTGCTTGGTCATCTGGAATCTGGATATCAAATTCTTTTTCGAATTCCATAATTAATTCCACAGTATCTAATGAATCGGCGCCCAAATCATTGGTGAAGCTAGCTTCAGTTACAACTTCATTTTCGTCGACACCTAATTTGTCGACGATAATCGCTTTTACTCTTGATGCAATGTCTGACATAATATTCTATTTTTAATTTTAATTAGACGGCAAAATTAAACAACTTTATTTTAAAATCGAAATTTAGTTTAAAAATGTGTCGGTAATTTACGGAAATTTCATTTAAACCCTTTATTTTTACATCCTTTATTATTTTAAAAACTTCAGTTTTGAATTTAAAAAAGCATTTACCCTCTAAAAAAATTGTCCTTTTCGCATCGGGTTCAGGAACCAATGCAGATAATATAATCAGGTATTTTAAAAACTCCGAATTAGCCGAGGTAATCGCGGTATTCTCTAACAAACCTAAAGCCCAGGTACTAAGGCGAGCTCATGATTTGAATGTAAAGGCGCTTTGTTTTGACCGGGAAGCATTCTATGATACAAATGACGTGCTGCATTTATTAGAAGATATTAATCCGGATATTATTGTTCTGGCCGGCTTTTTATGGCTGTTCCCTTCAAAAATATTAAAAAAATTTCCAAACCGGGTAATTAACCTTCATCCGGCCTTGCTTCCAAAATATGGAGGGAAAGGCATGTTTGGAGAACAGGTACATAAATCGGTCATAGAAAATAAAGATAAAAAAACCGGAATTACTATTCATTACGTCAATGAAAATTATGATGACGGGAAAATAATTTTTCAAACTTCCATACCTGTAAGCACTGATGAAACTCCCTCGGGATTGGCTGAAAAAATTCACCAACTGGAATACCGGCATTTCCCGAAAGTTATTGAAAATATCCTAAAAACCCCTGCTCTTGGATAATCCCAAAGTTCACATTTACACAGATGGCGCAGCCAGGGGAAATCCGGGACCTGGTGGTTACGGGGTTGTGATGGAATGGGTTGGCAAAGCCTATAAAAAAGAATTTTCAAAAGGCTTTAAGCACACCACGAACAACCGCATGGAATTGCTCGCAGTCACTGATGCATTGAAAAAACTTAAAAATCCCGGTACCCAGTCTCTGGTATTCACAGACTCCAAATATGTAGTTGATTCGGTTAAAAAAGGTTGGGTTTTTAATTGGGAAAAAAAAGGATTTAGTGGCAGGAAAAATGCCGACTTGTGGAAGGATTTCCTTGTTGAATATCGCAAACACGAGGTGGATTTTAAATGGATAAGAGGTCACAATAACCAGCTTCAAAATGAGCGATGCGACACTCTTGCCGTAGCAGCTTCCAAACAACCCCTATTATTGGAGGATAAGGGTTTTAAACAGGAGTGAAATCCACTCGTTTCATCCTTCTAAAGATTTTCTAATTACCCAATCCCTTCTAAAACAAAACGTATCTTTGCAGCAAATTTTTTAAAGAAAATTATGAGCAAATTATTGATAGTAGGTACTGTAGCCTTCGATGCAATTGAAACCCCTTTTGGCAAAACGGATAAAATCCTGGGAGGTGCGGCCACTTATATTGGCTTATCTTCTGCTCAATTCAATATTGATAATGCCATAGTTTCGGTTGTTGGAGATGATTTTCCGGAAAAACACCTTTCTTTACTTACCAGAAACGGCATTAATATTGAAGGAATAGAAATTGTAAAAGGAGGAAAAACCTTTTTTTGGAGTGGGAAGTACCACAACGATCTAAATTCGCGGGAAACACTGGAAACCCAATTAAATGTTTTGGCAGATTTTAACCCGGTAGTTCCCCAGGATTATCTTGATGCGGATATTGTAATGTTGGGCAACCTTCATCCTATGGTCCAATTAAGTGTACTTGAACAAATAAAAAAGCCAAAATTGACGGTACTGGATACTATGAATTTTTGGATGGACAATGCACTGGATGATCTTTTAAAGGTGATCGCAAAGGTGGATGTTATTACCATCAATGATGAAGAAGCCCGCCAACTTACCGGGGAGCATTCTTTGTTAAAATCTGCGAGAAAAATTGCAAAGATGGGACCCAAATATGTAGTAATCAAAAAAGGGGAACATGGGGCGCTTTTGTTCCACAAGGATCAAATCTTTTTTGCTCCCGCACTTCCACTAGAGGAGGTTTTTGACCCTACAGGAGCAGGAGATACCTTCGCAGGAGGATTTACCGGATATTTGACCCAAAACCAAGATATCTCTTTTGAAAATATGAAGAATGCGGTAATCTATGGTTCCAATTTAGCCTCCTTTTGCGTTGAAAAATTTGGGACAGAAAGAATGGAAAACCTGAGCAAAGATGAAATTGATTCCCGCTTGCAGGAATTTAAGAGCTTAACCCAATTTGATATTGAACTAAGACCAACCAAATCCCTTTAATTACAGGGATATGGTAGTTGATTCAATAATATTTTAACCCTACTTAAGCCGAAAGACATTTATTATGAGTGATGCTTTAAAACATGAGTGTGGAATTGCACTTATCCGACTTTTAAAACCATTGGAATTCTACAAAGAAAAATATGGCACTGCATTTTATGGCGTAAATAAAATGTACCTGCTCATGGAAAAACAACACAACCGCGGCCAGGACGGTGCCGGATTTGCCAGCATTAAACTGGATACAATTCCTGGCGACAGGTACATAAGCCGGTTGCGTTCCAATGCTGCTCAACCTATTCAGGACATTTTCCAACAAATAAACGAGCGCATCAATACCGAAATCGCTGAGAATCCTGAATATTCCCAGGATGTTGCGCTTCAAAAAAAGAACATTCCTTATATAGGAGAATTGTTACTGGGCCACGTTCGCTACGGAACTTTTGGAAAAAACAGCATTGAAAGTGTACATCCATTTCTACGGCAAAATAACTGGATGCATCGAAATCTTATTGTAGCCGGGAATTTCAATATGACCAATTCGGTTCAGTTATTTGACAATTTAGTAGAACTGGGGCAACATCCCAAGGAAAATACTGACACCGTAACGGTAATGGAAAAAATAGGGCATTTCCTGGATGATGAGGTAAGGAAACTTTATAAAAAACTAAAAAAAGAAGGTTTCTCAAAAGTGTCAGCTTCACCTGAAATTTGCGAAAGGCTAAATGTGGGGAAGATTTTGCGGAAATCGGCAAAAAATTGGGATGGCGGCTATGCGATGGTAGGTTTGTTTGGACATGGAGATTCCTTCGTATTAAGGGATCCTTCAGGAATTCGTCCCGCATATTATTACCAAGATGACGAAGTGGTTGTTGTAGCTTCAGAGCGGCCTGTTATTCAAACCGTTTTCAATGTCCCCTTTGAGAAGGTCCAGGAATTACCACCGGGACATGCTATCATTACGAAGAAAAACGGAGAGGTTTCCATTGATCAAATTTTAGAACCATTGCCGCGCAAGGCATGTTCTTTTGAACGTATTTATTTTTCACGCGGGAGTGATGCCGAAATATATAAGGAGCGAAAAATGTTGGGTAGATTATTGATGCCTGAAGTATTAAAATCTATTGGTCACGACACCCTGAATACCGTTTTTTCTTATATTCCAAATACGGCGGAAACATCATTCTATGGGATGGTGGAAGCCGCCCAGGATGAATTGAACGCCCAGAAGAATAGAGCTATTTTGGATGAAAAGGCAACCTTGACCGATGCCCGGCTAAAGGAAATCTTGGACCTGCGTTTAAGAACAGAAAAGATTGCGATAAAGGATGTTAAATTAAGAACATTTATTACCGAGGACAGTAGCCGGGATGATTTAGTCGCACACGTTTATGATATTACCTACGGAGTTGTAAAACCTGAAGACAACCTTGTAATTATAGATGACAGTATTGTCAGGGGCACTACCCTTAAAAAAAGTATCATCAAAATGATGGACAGGCTAAATCCGAAACAGCTGCTGGTGGTTTCCTCGGCACCTCAAATACGATATCCTGACTGTTACGGAATCGATATGGCCCGTCTGGAAAATTTGATCGCATTTATGGCTACCCTGGAATTGCTTAAAGAAACCAATCAATATCACATTATTGAATCGGTTTACTTGAAATGTAAAGAACAGGTTGAAATGGAGGACAAGGTGGTTCAAAACTTTGTAAAAGAGATCTACGAACCTTTTACCGATCAGGAAATTTCAGATAAAATTGCCGAATTATTGAGTGAGCCGGATGTAAAAACCAAGGTGAAAATTATTTATCAAACCGTTGAAAACCTGCATAAAGCCTGTCCAAAAAACTTAGGGGATTGGTATTTTACGGGAGATTACCCCACCTTTGGGGGAAATCGGGTGGTTAACCGGGCTTTCATCAATTTTTATGAAGGAAATAAAGACAGGGCGTATTAGATACATTTTCCCAATTGACTCTTATTAATTGCCCAATTGTGCCGTTCAACTAATTTCTGTGCACTTCATCTAAAAGTATTTGTGTGATCTTAGTATTTGTTTACATTAGCAAAGCCATAGCATAAGTAGGTTAAGTTAATGGTAGATTTGGGGCAAAAAAAGGTGGATTCTTATCCACCTTTTTTTATGTTCAAAACCCAAAATAAAAAAAGCTTGCACGGTTTCCCGAGGGCACTGAAAAAGTCCCACGAAAATTTAGATAAAAAGGAGTAAAAACCGTCGTGTTTTTGCTCCTTTTTTCGTATATTTCTTAATGATTAACAACCAATTGAGCATTTTACAACAGCAGCAAAAAGCTCTATTAAGTGCCTATTCCGAAAGATAACCTTCTTAGAAAAACCAATGATTTAACTCAAGTTTCGCATCTAATACTAAGCAGCTAATTTAGTTAGATTTATAGAATTTTCCTTGTTGTTCAAAAATGATAGAGAATCGCTGTAAAGTATTAGTTTCCCG
>JBGSWA010000133.1:0-22335 GCA_041752645.1 Gillisia sp.
TTCTTGGGATTTTTCCGGCCGGGGAAGTTCTCTCCCAGAAAAAGCGTAAAATTAAGGTGAGAATTGGAAAGGCCATTTCCCCTGAGGATCAAGCCAAAACTCCAAATTTGGAGGCTTTTACAGCTATCTTACGCCGGAAAACATATATGTTGGCAAATTTCTTTGAAAAAAAACGCCTTTTTGACAAACTCCCGAAAAGTTTGAAAATGCCAAAAACTCCCAAGAAAATTGCCCTGGAAACCAATAAAAAACTGATGCTGGCTGAAATTGAAACATGCAGGTTCCTCGATAAGCGGTTGTTGGGGAGCAAAAACTATGAAGTGTTCCTTGCAAAAAAGGAAATTATTCCAAATATTGTTAATGAGATTGGCAGGCTAAGGGAAATCACCTTCAGGGAAATTGGCGAAGGCACAAATAACGCTGTAGATCTCGATAAATTTGACGATTATTATTACCATTTATTCCTGTGGGACCATGATGTAAATAAAATTGCTGGAGCATACAGGATGGGGATGGGAGCAGAGATCTTCGAAAAATATGGCATCGATGGGTTTTATCTTCAGGACCTGTTTCGCTTTGAACCGGAATTACACAGGATGATGAGCGAGTCTATTGAGATGGGAAGGGCTTTTATAATCAAGGAATATCAACAAAAACCGATGCCCCTGTTTTTGCTATGGAAAGGAATTGTCCATTGTACCTTGCGTTTTTCGGAACACAAATATTTAATTGGGGGAGTAAGCATCAGCAATAAGTTTTCGAATTTCTCAAAATCCCTGATGATCGAATTTATGAAATCGAATTATTACGACCCTTACATCGCTCAATATATAAGACCTAAAAAGGATTTCAAAGTTAAATTGAACGATGCCGACAAAGATTTTGTGTTTGATGAGAGCAAATCCGATATGAACAAATTTGATAAGATTATCGATGAGATTGAACCGGGAAGCTTGAGAATGCCAGTATTGATCAAAAAATACATCAAACAAAATGCCCGGGTAATCGCTTTTAACGTTGATCCGCTTTTTAACAATGCCGTAGATGGGCTGATGTATATCCGCATAGCTGATTTGCCGGAAAGCACGGTTAAGCCTGTAATGGAAGAACTTCAAAGGGAAATGGAACAAAAAGCGAATCATTCCTAAAAACCTTTAAAACGATATTTGTTAATTTCATGTTATTCCGGGATTTGCATTGGGGAATGGCAAATTTCATCTTTATATTTCGTAAAGTAAAAATTTAAGTATGGAAAGGATATTAATTGTAGGCGCCACCGGACAAACCGGGAAGCGGGTGATTGAGATTTTAAATAATTCGAGGAGTTTTGAGCCTGTGGCGATGATCCGAAATGAGGAACAAAAGGAGGTTTTTGACGATATGGATGTAAAATGGGTGCTTGCCGATCTGGAACAGGAGGTAGACCACGCTTTAAAGGGAATAGACAAGGTTATTTTTGCCGCAGGTTCCGGAGGAAGTACCGGAAACGATAAAACCCTTGCTGTCGATCAGGAAGGTGCCATAAAAATGATAAATGCGGCTAAAAAAGCCAATGTCAAAAAATTTATAATGCTCAGTGGCATGGGAGCGGATGATCCTTCCCAAAACAAAAAGCTTGAGTCCTACTTATCTGCAAAGAAAAAAGCCGATGAATACTTAATTCAAAGCGGCCTAACATATACAATTGTCCGGCCGGGGACCTTAAATGACGATTTAGGTCTTGCCAAAGTGAAACTTGCGGAAAAATTGAATGAAAGAGGAGAAATCTCCAGGGATGATGTCGCATTCATATTGGCAATGAGTCTTGCTGATCCTTTGGTAAACAACAAAACTTTTGAAGCTCTGGAAGGTAGCAAACCTATTAAGGCTTCATTGATGGAATTGAGCAGATAACGGTGTTATTTTTACCTAAAATATAACAAAATGATGCCTGTGCTCAAAGGGCTTCGCCCGGGAAAGGGTTGCATTATTTAAAAACCTGATCATCGCTTTAGAAAAATTACCCAAGTAATGTGGTTGATCTTCTTATTATTTCAATCCACTGGGGATAAAAGTGCGATTTCCCAAGGGAGTAGTTGGAAGATAGGAAAAATTAGTGAAACTGAGAACCGATGATCAGCGATAGTTATAGGGGTTTTTTGATCAGGTTAGAAGTCAGGGGAAGCGCTTCCATTATTTTTTGTCCACAACAAAACCATTTTATCCACTTACTCTAAGTACATGACAAAAATTGCAATAAGTTAATATTTAGTCCATTATACCCTGTCAGCAATACCCAGGAGAGGTAATCAAGTCCATATTCACAAACACTAACGGCTGGGCCAGATCCGGATATCGATAAAATCTCCTATCTTGTAGCACCAGACAAAGGCAATCATAACCAATAGCATCAATTTTTCCAGTCGATCCAAGGCAATCACATGGGTGTCTTCAATGTTAAACCCACTGGATTTCATTGCTCGAAAGAATTTATGTAAAGCTTTGCATAAATTTTTTATGAAAAGTAAAAGATTATGCATAGTACATACAGGACAATTTTACAAAGGCAGTAAGATCGCTTGTTCCCAGCTCCCACTCTCCATAATCACTATGCATAATATTATTGGTGGTAGGCTACTATCTATAAAAGTCCAGAAACTATATGTATTAATATAGAACAGAAACAACCAATTTACACCCGAACATATTAGGGGCGTTTCATTCCAGACAATTGAGGTATATGCTGACGCCGATTCAAAAAATGGGAGGAGTGTGAAACGGAATATGTAGATCTCCTTCCAAAAGAGTACAAGGAGCAACAAAGAAAAAAAGACGCCACATTCCTAAAATGGTTCAAGAGGTTGTTAAATAATAATATGATTATGCAAAGTGATACTGTAAAGTAAGTGATCGAATCCTTTGATTTATAAAGAATTCTTGGAGCCACTTTGCATAGCGATACTCTTTTCATAAAAGAGCGTTTCCACTTGCCAGCGCTTGCCATAATATTCCAAAGTCTGGTCAGGTTGGTTAAAGGAGACAAGGATGAGATATTCTATTTTACCATCCTTTATTGTTTTGGTCCCGGAGAGATAACACAACTGAGGGTGCATCTATACATCCGCTCATAATGCCTCAGTTCCCCGACTTTCAGGTTGTTAAACAGGTGCCAGGCCGTAACTTGCGTATGCCCTTTCCGAGAGAACACCTTAAAATTGTTGCGTATCCTGATATAGTACCTGATTTTTTCCTGATTTAAAAAACGCAACCAATCCTCTCCTATAAACTCCCGGTCGGCTAACACAGAGTCGATACGTTCTCGGCCAAACCACGCTATAAAATCCTTCACCAGTGCAATGCGTTCGCCCGTATTGGAATTTCCTCGCTTATCCAGCATACGGAACAACAATGGGAAGGCCACATTCTTGTAACAAACCCCCAGCATCAATATATTGATGTTGCTTTCTGCAAACTTCCAGTTAGTGCGGTCCATCACTAACACAAGAGGTCCTTTCTCGGGTAACAAGGCAAAGATCAACTTAGCCACCCACTCCATGGGCAATGCTGCACCGGACATAAAGCGCTGGATCCGTCTATAATTACTTAAAGCATTGACCTGAGTATCAAAACCAGCCGATAACTTGGAATAATTCACCTACTTTATCTTGCACAGGGCCGTTATGAAATGACAAATAAGTCGGATCCTGGCCAGGTTCATAAAGCCTCCAAAATGAGCTTGAAATAGTGTTAATAATTGCGTATCTACGTTACTGAGACTGGTATTCTTTTTTAATGGCATTACGTGGTCAAAAAATCTTTAAAATACTGCACATCAGTATTTTAAAGATTTTTCACCCCTTATTTTAGTATTTTTTAGCTGTTTATTATTTTTTGTCATGTACTAAACCCCTTACTATAAAAATGCTTTATCATTAGGTTCCCACAGTTCAATTTTATTGCCTTCCAAATCGACGATCCATCCAAATTTTCCTTCTTCCACGGATTCAGTTTTATCAATTACCCTCACTCCTTCGGCCTTTAAGGTTTCCAGCAATTCTTCCAGGTTTTCCACCCTGAAATTCATCATAAAATCCTTCTTTGATGGCTCAAAATAGTTGGTATCCTCCTTAAACGGGCTCCATTGGGTAGAACATTCTTTTCCGTCCTTATCCTTCCACCAGAACGTACAGCCCCACTGGTCAGTATTCAAACCCAAATGCTTGTTATACCAATCCTTTACCATATTGGGATCTCTGGTCTTAAAAAATATCCCGCCAATTCCAGTTACTCTTTTTTTCATGATAAATACATTTAATAATTCCTTTTATCCGGGACTAAAATCCGGTTATAAACCTTTGCATTCATTTCCCCCTTCTCCGAATTTTTCTATAATTTTAGAAGCAATGGTATTGGCCAGTTTTTGATGAGATTCCACCGTCCATCCGGCAATATGGGGAGTGAGAATAACATTCTCCAGTTGCATTAATTCACGAAGCGGTTCGGGAAGGTTCCTTTCAGAAAACAGAGTTTCAAAAGAGGCTTTTTCATATTCCAACACATCAAGGCCAGCACCAAGAATCTTACCTTCACTTAGTGCCAAAACCAAATCTTTTGTAACAACCGAGTTCCCACGCGCGGTATTAAGAAACCAAAAAGGTTTTCTAAAACCCCTAATAAAATCGGCATTCACCATCTTGTCAGTTTGCGGAGTCCAGGGAGTATGCAAGCTTACAATATCAACTTTTTGTTTAAATTCATCCAGATCTAACTGGGCTGCATATTGATCTCCCACATCCTCTTTGATGTCGTAACACACAACATCGACATCAAATCCCCGGAGTTTTTTCGCAAAGGATCGTCCCATATTTCCATAGCCTATAATTCCAACAGTTTTCCCCTCCAATTCTATCCCCCGATTGGCCTCGCGATGCCAAAGTCCTCGCTTTATCTCGCGGTCGGCTTTGTTGAGTTTATTTAGTAATGAAAGTAACATTCCCAGGGTCTGTTCCCCAACCGCATTTCGATTGCCTTCCGGAGCAGAAAAGAGCTCAATTCCTCGCTTCACGGCAGTATCCACATCAATGCTCTCCAGGCCCGCACCTACTCTTCCGATAAATTTCAGATTGGGTGCCGCATCCAAAAATTCCTTGTCGATATTAAACCGACTCCGGATAACGATCCCTTCAAATAAATGCTGCTTTTTAAGTATCTCCTCCTTGCTTTGGTTATAAGCTTCAATGTTTTGATGTCCCGCCTGCTCAAGTTTTTGGATAAGTAGTGGGTGGTTGCTGTCTGCGTGAAGAATTATCATCGCTTCTTAAATTTTTTGGGGTTATTTAGAGTTATAAATTTCTGATTTTCTTACATTTCGAAAAGGAAATAAATGGTTAATATTAAAATCCTAACATCAATTTAGCTATAGTAAAATAAATCAGGATTCCGCAAATATCGTTGCTGGTAGTTATAAACGGGCCAGTGGCCATAGCCGGGTCTATTCCCATCTTATCCAGGGTTATGGGTACGAAGGTCCCTATAAGGGAAGCTATAAGGATTACCGAAATTAGTGATATCCCGATTGTAAGGCCAAAAATCAAAGTGAATCCCAGCAGAAAGGTGCCTCCAATGCCCAGGATGATAGCTAAAACAACGCCATTGAACAGGCTTAATGTAATTTCTTTGAGCAAGCGTCTTAACAAAGACCCTTTGAGGCTTTTATTGGCAAGACCCTGCAGTATTATAGCTGAAGATTGAACCCCCACGTTTCCCGCCATTGCAGCAATTAAAGGCACAAAAAAGAACAATGCACCGTGTTTTTGCATTGCTCCTTCAAAAGTGCCCAGGACTGAAACACTTATAAATCCGCCGAACAGGGCAAGAATAAGCCAAGGCAACCGTGCGCGGGTAAGTCGCCAAATACTGTCATCGGCTTCCACATCTTCAGAGATACCGGCCGCCATTTGATAATCCTTTTCAGCTTCATCCTTTATAAAATCCACGATATCATCAATGGTAATTCGCCCCACGAGTCGGTTCATTTCATCTACCACCGGAATTGCCTCCAGGTCATATTTTTGCATAATCCTGGCAACTTCTTCCCCGGGGGTATGAACGTTTACATAATCCACCTTTGGGATATAAATGTCGCTTATATTGGCATCACTGGAAGCAGTGAGCAGGTCTTTTAAAGACAGTCTGCCTTTTAATTTGTTTTTATCGTCTACAACATAAATGGAATGCACGCGAGTAACGTTTTCAGCCTGGTTGCGCATTTCACTCATACATCCGGTAACACTCCAGTTTTCGTTGACAACAACCATCTCTTTTGCCATAAGTCCCCCCGCAGAATCTTCATCATAACGCAGCAATTCCACGATATTTTCAGCGTGTTCCTCATCCTGAATATGGGATATGACCTTTTGTTGGCGCTCTTCGGAAAGCTCAGAAATAATATCGGCAGCATCATCAGAATCCATCTCTTCCAGTTCCTCGGCAATTTCCTTGGACGAGAGATTATCCAGAATGCGTTCCCGTACATCTTCCTCCAATTCCATCAAGGCTTCAGAGGTAGTTTCGCTGTCTAGCAGTTTTACTATATAGGTAGCCTCCTCCAGATCGATCTCAGTGAGAATTTCAGCGATATCGGCCGGGTGGATCTCTTCCAACTGCAGTAGTAACTCCTTATCGTTTCTTTGATCAATAAGGAGTTCTATCTTCTGTACTAATTCATCACTTAGTTGAAATTGCATGCTGCTCAATTTTTAATGTCAGGTCTATAAATTGTTCTGTGCTAAGTTGTTCCGGACGCTGATCAAAAATAGGATCTTCCTTTAGATTATCGGGTAATTGAAATGATTTCAAACTATTCCGAAGGGTTTTTCGGCGATGCATAAAAGCAGCTTTTACCACCCTAAAAAAGAGCGCTTCATCACAGGGCAATGAGAAATCCTGCTTTCGTTTCAATCTGATAACTCCTCCTTCTACCTTGGGCGGAGGATTAAAAACCTCTGTTGGAACGGTAAATAAATAGGTGACATCATAAAAAGCCTGGGTTAAAACCGAAAGAATGCCATAGGTTTTATTTCCGTGAGGGGCAGCGATGCGCTGGGCCACTTCTTTCTGGAACATCCCTGAAAATTCGGGAATTTCAGTCCTGTTTTCCAAGGCCTTAAAAACAATTTGAGTTGAAATGTTGTATGGAAAATTGCCAATAATGGCAAAAGGTTCCCCATTAAAAATAGCCTTGAAATCGTATTTTAAAAAATCTTCCTGATGCACCTTCCCCTGCAGATCTGAAAAATTCTCAAGAAGGTAGAGTACACTTTCGGGATCTATTTCAATCACATGCAGGTTCGTATCCTTTTTGAGCAAATACTTTGTTAAAACTCCCATTCCCGGCCCTATTTCCAACAGGTTTTTATAACCGGAATAGCTAATAGAATCGGCTATATTCCGGGCTACATTTTCATCTGTAAGAAAATGCTGTCCTAAATATTTTTTTGCTCTAACCGAACCGTCACCCGTGGTAGCCTTCCCTTTATAGGGGGTGTATTTTTTACTGCCTTTGCTCATTTATTGTCCTTTTACCCTAAAAATGCGGATTATTGTTCACTTACAACTTCAAGTTCTGTCCTGAAGGCTACAAATAATCCTTCAAACGGCTTGGTTTTTGCACTTAATCTTGCTGAATCTTCATCATAATACCTCATCAATAATTCCCTGTTTTCGGTGGTGTATTGCACTGAATATGTTACTCCGCCCATCTCCTCTTCCACCATTACCCTAGACATTAAGGCTTTGGAAAATTTTCCGGTTGCCATCATTTCCGGGATATGATCGTTTTTCATCCATTCCAGCCACTTTTCATGTATATCTTCCTGAATATTGACCGTTACATTGTAAATGTACATAAGCAATCTCTTATTAAATTCTTCCCAAAAATAAGGGAATACTTTTTTAATTCCTGATATTTTTCTTCTTCCTGATGAAAGGGTTTTACGGGATTTATTCAACGGTATCTCCCCGCAGCATCCTGTATTTTTTTCTCGCCTCTACAAAGTAAATACTATCGGGATGATTAAAGATAATTTTCTCATAAAAATCCCTGGCTTTTTCAGGCTGGTGCAAATTATTGTTATAGAGTTCCGCCAGTAAAAATGTCGCATTATCTGATAAAATGTCCTTGCTGTAAAATTGAAGTATCTTCAAATAATTTGCTTCGGCCTTCTTCCAATTCCCTTCAGCCTCAAACAATTCTGCTTGTTTGAGCAGCGCTTCATCTACAATTTTTTCGCCTTTATGTCTGGACAAAATTTCATCCAGTACATTGATCGCTTCCAAGTTTTTGTTTTGAAATGATAACAGATCAGCACGGGCATATAACTTTAAGGCGGTTTGGTTTGAATCTTCCAAAGCATTTTCCTGAATAAGCAAACTCAGTTCAAGGGCATCATTCGCGATAAGTTGAGTGGCAGATGCTTTTAAAACATCCAACTGAGTTTTTGACCATTCAAAATCCCCCTTGTAATAACTGGTCTTTGCAACCATAAACCGAGCATCCTGGGCAACTTCATTATTTTTTACCAGGTTCTGGACCTGTGAATAATAGATAAGGGCCTGATTGAATTTTTGATCCAGTACCAAAATATCGGCAAGCAACATTTTAACCCCGGCAAGTTCAAAATTCGTGGTGGTTTGACCTGAAAGTTCCTGCAACAAATCTAAGGCAGGCTGAATCCTTCCCAATTTAAAAGCCAAAAATTTGGAGTAATCCATTTGCAGTTGCAGGGTTTCCATACCGGTGCCGAATTGCTGAAACAGGTCTTGAAAATCCTTTTCGATCGTTCCGTAATCTGATTCTTCCGCAGTTTCTATCTCCATCGCCATCAACAATTGATTTGCCTGTAAAAGAATATTTTCTGAAGCACCTTCTTCAATTATAAAAGAGAGGATCTCTTTGGCTGTTTTAATATCTCCCCCGGCTCTAGTGATCACGGTGAGCTGAATAATAGGTTGCAAATCCTGATTATTCCTCCTGTAAATGGCCTTTTCCTGTGCAAATGCCTTGTCAAATTCCCTTTGTTGTACAAACAACCATCCTAAAAGCTCATTATAGATCAACGCCTGATTTTGCTGAAGCCGCTGCAATAACAATTTTCTAAACACCTGATTTGCCGGATTGGAAGCGTCCTCAAGAAGGTAACGCTCAAATTCCCTGATAAGATTTAATCTAATTTCCGGATCCTTATCTATCAGATCCAGGTAAGAACTGAACATTTCCTCCAGTTTTCCCTGTTCCCCATATATTCTGGCCAGGGGTAGATCGTACTTCATCTCGGGATTGAATTTTATTCCAAACAGATATGCACGGGCCGCAAATTCCAAAAGGCTGTATTTTTCAAAACCCTGGGCTACGGAATAGGTGTGAATGGGTTTGTTTTGCAGGGCATCCAGGGCTTGCTCATAATATTTCTGCGCGAGCTCGGTTTTTTTCTGCAATTCTGAATTGTGTCCCAATTCAATCAGGATAGTCGGGCCATATGAGGCATTGTTCAGTTTCTCAAGCAGCAAAGCTTCCGCAGATTGGAAATCTTCCAATTGCTGAAAAGAAGTAATCATTCCGAAAAAAATATTCAAATTTCCGGGATTTTCTTTGAACAGATTCCTGTACGTATTCAAGGCTTTTTCATATTCACCCTGGTCCAGGTAGTTTTGTGCCAGTTGCTCTGTCTGCGCAAAGTGACCGAAACTAGCTAACAAACAGAAGCTTATATTTATGAAACACCGCATGTTCTAAAGATAATAAAAATTCAAAGTTCAAAAATTAAATTCAAGGTCAATATTTCATGAATAAATACTCCACTTGTCCTATTATGAGCGTTGACAGGTTTTAAACATTAATTCTATTATAAAATGTTTTTTATTTTCCTCAGACCAAGCAGATTCTCCCTGAGAGTAATCTTTTTTTTGCACTTCTAATTTCTAACTTTTTATCCCCCTCCACTCTTTCAGACTTACTCTTCACTAATTTATTATATCAAAACCAGTATAAGGGATCAATACATCGGGGATCTTAATTCCTTCAGGGGTTTGATAATTCTCAAGAATCCCTGCCAATACACGAGGCAGAGCGAGGGCACTTCCATTTAAAGTATGAACCAATTGCTTACTTCCCTCTTTATCTTTGTACCTGAGTTTTAAGCGATTCGCCTGGAAGGTTTCGAAATTTGAAACTGAGCTTATTTCCAGCCAACGATCCTGAGCGGTGGAAAAAACCTCAAAATCGAAGGTCAGGGCTGAGGTGAACCCAAGATCGCCGCCACATAAGCGAAGGATCCTGTAAGGCAATTTCAGTTCCCGCAACAAATCTTTAATGTGCGCTACCATCTTTTCCAGGGCCACATAGGAATTTTCGGGTTTTTCTATACGTACCAGTTCCACTTTGTCAAATTGATGCAAACGGTTCAACCCCCGGACATGCGCGCCGTAGGAGCCTGCTTCACGTCTAAAACAAGGCGTATAGCCGGTACAGGAAATTGGCAATTCATTTTCATTGAGCATTTGATCCCGGAACATATTGGTCATTGGCACCTCAGCGGTTGGGATTAGATATAGATCGTCCTCACCCACGTGGTACATTTGCCCTTCTTTATCCGGTAGTTGTCCAGTGCCATAACCGGATGCTTCATTCACCAGAAGAGGCAACTGGTATTCGTTATATCCTGATTTTGCTGCCTTATCCAGAAAGTAAGCTATAAGAGCGCGTTGAATTTTAGCACCTTTTCCTTTATAAACAGGAAAACCGGCTCCGGTAATTTTATTGCCCAGTTCAAAATCTATGATGTCGTATTTTTTTGCCAGTTCCCAGTGTGGCAGGGAACCTTCGGGAAGTACGGGAATATCGCCTTCCCTGAAGATCTCCACATTATCATCTTCACTGGAACCGGAAGGAACCGAGTCATGAGGCACGTTGGGAATGCTATATAAAAGCTTGTCCAGCTCCTGGATAGTTGTATTCAATTCATCAGAGAAGGCTTTTGAGGTCTCCTTAAGTTTAGCCGATTTTTCTTTTAAAATACCGGCCTTTTGATGTTCCCCGTTTTTGAACATATACCCGATCTCTTTGGACAGCTGATTGGATTCCGCGAGGGTTTCATCCAGTCGCGATTGGGTAGCACGACGAGTTTCATCAAGTTTCAAAACATCGTCCAAGAGGTTTTTAGCATCGAAATTTCTTTTTTTGAGAGCCTGTATATAGTCTTCCTTATGCGCTCTGATATTGCTTACTTGTAACATGTGGCCAAATAATTTTTAATAAGCGACAAATGTAACGAAAGCCTGTAAAAATATCAGTCTAATTTTGAAGGTAATATCCAGTGGTGATGCTTAAAATGATGCCATTTTTCTCCTGCCAGATTTACCCTTGGATCAATAAATTGTTGAAAAGGCCTTCCATTTACACTCACTCTGGAGTCTACAAAAACCTGCACGTTCTTGCCTTCTTCGGCGAATTCCTTTTTGAGGCGTTGGGCAAACTGCCAAATCAGGTCGGGTTTTGAGTTGATGGACCTCAATTGTTTTTCACTTAAATAGTGACTTTTATCAACATATATGGTATCGCGGGTGCCTGCTTCTACAACTTTAAAATCGCATCGGCCGCTTTTGCTGCGCAACATCATCCGCCAGCTTAGGCGATGGCCTTCTTCTGTCCACAACACATCATCCTGAAAGAAATGATGCCGGAGCGGCAATGCGATCTGTACGATAAACCAACCGGATAAAATTACCAATAATGGTTTTCGAAAAGTTGGAATTATAATTTCCTTCAGGACGTAATATTCCTTTTTATTCCAAAGGAACCACTTATTAATTTTTTCTGACGGGAAAAAGAAAAGTGTAATAGCCAGTGCCAGGTATGGAAAAATCCCAATTTGGAAGATAAAACTGTTAAATAAATGAAAAAATACTGAAGCCACAAAAGCAAAATTTCGTGTTTTTTGCCACAGCAACAAGGGAATAATTAACAAATCGAATAAAAAACCGAAGGAGGCTATTGAATAATGTACCCATTGCTGCTGCAGGAATTCGCCTACCAACCAATAATCCTGTTTGGATTTCATTAAAACTGAAGGAAAACTGCCATTCAGCCAGTCAGGATATAATTTGGCCACGGCGGCATAAGTATAGACAATCCACATTTGCAATACAATTACCAGCCAAACCCAACGCGGCATGGAAATGGATAGAAGGGAAGGATTATTCCTGGAATCAATGGATGCAAACCTGTTGGCGGGAAGAAAGGACATTATAATGCACAACAACATCAATAAATAATAATGGTTGTTGTAAGATGATTTTTGCATCAGGTAAACTCCTGTCCACATAATTGCATAGGCAATCATACTGATACGATATTTATATCCTATCATGACCAGAAGACCAACAAGTCCCATCAGGGCATAATAATACAACATCCCGTTGCCGGGAAGTGGTTGCAAAAGATCAAAACCTATAAAATGAAAGGTTTCTTTTGGCTCGATAAGGCTTTGAGAAATCCAACCCGTAAATATGGCGCCAATAGCTTCAAGTGCGATCAAGAACCCAAAAATAATTCGAAACACCACCAGGGCGCTGTTATCAATTTGGGTAAATAACCACTTGTTAAGCATAGTTATCCTTGATAAATCGTTCGGAAAAAGCTTTATCCTGTTCTATTGCCGCTATTAAATCCTCTACCGTATCAAAATTCTTTTCGTCCCGAATCCTTGTAAGCATCTCAATTTGCAATTTTTTTCCATATAAATCCAGATCCGGTATAAAAAAATTGGTTTCGATGGTTTTTTCTATTCCGCCTACCGTTGGATTTGTGCCAATACTCATCATTCCATAAACAAGCTTGTCCTCAATTTTGGAACAAACAACATATACGCCATTTTTAGGGATCAATTTGTAATCTTCTGCAATTTTCAGATTTGCCGTGGGATATCCTAATTTTTTACCCAATTCTTTACCTTTTACAACTGTTCCGGTCAGGACAAAAGGATGCTGCAAGTAAGTGTTTGCTTTTTCCACCTCTCCGGCTAACAAAGCAGCTCTGATCTTTGTGGAACTTACCGCAACATCTTCTATGTCCTTTTTACTGATTTCCTGCACCTCAAAACCAAATTGGTCCCCGTATTCCTTCAGGGTTTCAATATTAGCAGTTCTGTTTCTGCCAAAACGATGATCGTAGCCTATAATGATTTTTTTCGCCTTGAGTTTATTCACCAGGATGTCCCTGACAAATTCCAATGCGGAAAGCCTTGAAAACTGATATGTGAAGGGATGAATTATAAGGTGATCTATCCCTGATTTTTCCAGAATTTGCCTTCTCTCTTCAATGGTATTTATGAGTTTAATTTCGCTTTCCTTTTGCAAAACCATTCGCGGATGCGGGAAAAAGGTTAGGATTACCGATTCCATATTACTGCCTTTGGCTTCATTTACAAGGCGTTCGATAATTTTTTGATGACCGGCATGCACACCATCAAAAGTTCCAATGGTAACTACAGTGGGATGATCGCCTTTAAAAGCATGTGCACCTTTATGTTCTTTCAAGAGAAAATTATTTGCCGTTAAAAGTATTCATTGTATTGTTAATCCCCGCAGTTCCAAAAGATTTAATAAGTTCACGGGATTTTTCAAGGCGTTCCGGCAGCAGTTTTTCTTCCTCTTCCGTCCATTCCCCTAAAACGTAATCAATTTGGTTTCCTTTGGAAAATTCACCGCTAATTCCAAACCTAAAGCGGTTATAGTTAGTGGTGTTTAAATGAGCCTGTGCATCCTTCAAACCATTATGTCCGCCATCACTCCCTTTTGTTTTTACCCGAATGGCACCAAACTCCAAATTCAGATCATCGGTAACAATCAATAAGTTCTCCAAAGAAATCTTTTCTTTGGTAAGCCAGTACAGAACAGCTTTTCCGCTTAAATTCATAAAAGTGCTCGGCTTGAGTAAGATAAAAGTACGGCCTTTAAAACGAAAGCTGGCTACATCACCCAATTTCTGGGTACTAAAGCTCACCCCTTCTTTTTCGGCTAAATAATCCAGGATCTTAAATCCAATATTATGCCTGGTGTTATGATATTTTGGGCCAATATTACCCAGTCCGACAATCAAAAATTTTTTCATAGGATCTTCTTCTTCCAGGGGGTTTTTATGATTCAATAATCTTCCGAAAAAAGCTAGCATAGATTTCATTTTGGTAAAAATAAAAAAAGCATCCCAGATCCCGATGTTAATCGGGGAGGAATGCTTTTAAAATTAGTAAAAAAATAATGATTATTCTTTTCCTTCTTCTTCTGATTCGCTAGCTGGAACTTCTCCTGCTGGCACTTCTTCTTCTTCCGGTTCAAGTTCTGCAATCAGGTTACGTGATGTTTTCACCTGACAGATCACTGTGTTATCGGGATGTTGGATTTTGAAAGCCTTATCTTCTACCGCAGTAACATAAAGTTTATTCCCAATTTTAAGGTTGGTAACATCTGCTTCGATAAACTCGGGCAACATCCCGGGAAGACCTTTAACTTTCAGGCGGCGTAAGTTATAACGCAATACCCCACCGTTTTTAACTCCGCGAGCCACACCTTTTGTGTGGATAGGAATTTGCATGGTGATTTCTTTATCATCAAATATCTGATAAAAATCAACGTGCAGAATTTTATCATTTACAGGGTGAAACTGGATGTCCTGAAGCACGGCGTTAAACTTGTCGCCTCCTTCTAATTCCAGCGTTACTGTATGCACATCGGCAGTATACACCAGACTTTTAAATGCAGCTTCTTCTGCTACAAAATGTACTGGTTTACCCCCTCCGTATAGTACGCAAGGAACCTTACCAGCATTACGTACGGCTTTTGTTGCTTTTTTGCCTACGCTTTCTCTTTTAGATCCGTTGATCGTAAGTGATTTCATTTTTAAAAATTTTTAGGATGCAAAGATGCGGTTTTTTTCTCATCTTTTAAACCTCTGAGTACGAAATATTTTCGGGTACGGAATCCGTTAATTGCACTATCGGTTCTGTCATGTTACACAACAATTAAATAGTTTCCATACTCTTCTATCTTTGCCTCTAGTCGTCGTGCTAAAAAGTCATTGCCATTTTTGAGTTCATTTAAAATTGTTCGTGCTTCTTGTTGATATTTTAATTTTTTCGCATTGCTCCAATTGGAAGTCTTCATGCAAGGTTCATGGAATATAAAATCATTAAAATTTAATCGTGCAATTTGTTTCTTTCTTGGTTCGGCTTGTTCCAGAAGCGCCATTAGCATTCCGGCATTTGGTTTGGTTTGTGCCTTTCGATGTCCTTCATTATAACGATCATTCCATTTATTTGATTGGGTTGAATTTAAAGATCAAATAACATCAATTTGTATTTTAACATTTTTCAGAACTTTCTGAAGATCTACTTTTTATATCCGGAGCGTTTTCCATTTATGATTTCAGGATGAAAAATATGAACAAAGTTTAAATAAAAAAAATCTGCTTCTTGTTTTACTTCTGATAGAGCCAGCGCTCTCTCCATTTTATGATCTGCTTTTAACAGAGAATTTTAGAATTAGAATAGGACCTCCCGGGAATCCTGACCTCTATGTTAAGTGTCATCTACATGGCCGGCTAATTTTTTATGTGCTAATTTAGTTTCGAATCCCTTATGATATATTGGGTTTGATTTTCCTGCGAAAAAATATTCCTGACAAGTGCCTCAGCATCTTTTTATTAGGCCTTTGCAGCATTTCCTCACAAATAAAATTTCTTTTAATTTCCAGAGAGAACTTCAAATTTTAAGGATTCTTTCAAAACATTGTTCCCTCTTATATTAGGTTAGAACCTATAATTAAAGGAACTTAAACAAAATTTGACGGCTGTCAGAATTGGAACAGAATAATTTAAAAACTATGACCCCCAAATTTCTACTAACTTTTAGCATAATTATATTGATGACATTTAATGTTTTAGCACAGAAAGACCCTCTTAAACTAGGTGTTGTGGGTCTCACTCATACCCATGTGCATTGGATTCTTGGTCGAGAAGACCTTGGTGATATTGAAATTGTTGGAATTGTTGAGCCAAATCGGGATTTAGCAGAACGATATTCAAAACAACACGGATATCCTATGAGTATTGTTTTTAATACAATTGAAGAAATGATTACTGCAACTCATCCAGAAGGAGTTACAGCCTTTGGCACCATTTATGAACATTTGAAAGTGGTTGAAGAATGTGCACCTCTAGGAATTCATGTAATGGTGGAAAAACCATTGGCAGTAAGCCTGGAGCACGCAAAAAAAATGGAAGCACTTGCTAAAAAATACGGCATCCACTTACTCACTAATTACGAGACAACTTGGTATCCTTCCAATCACAAAGCTTATGACCTACTGAATTCTGGAGCTGTTGGAGATCTACGAAAAATTATTATTCGCGATGGACATAAAGGTCCAAAAAAAATAGGGGTTAACAATGAATTTTTAGAATGGCTTATAGACCCTGTTCAAAACGGAGGTGGAGCGCTAATGGATTTTGGTTGTTATGGTATAAATTTAATGACTTGGCTGCAGAATGGTCAAAAACCAAATTCAGTGACCGCAGTAATGCAACAACTGCAACGAGAAAACAATCCAAAGGTAGATGACGATGCGACTATTATTTTGACCTATGACAATTCCAATGCTATAATTCAGGCTTCGTGGAACTGGCCTATTGGAAGAAAAGACATGGAAATTTTTGGTCTAAATGGAGCAATTTATGCAGACAATCGAAACTCTCTTCGTGTCCGAATAGCTGAAGGCTATGAAGACTATACAGAGGAATCTTATAATTTAGAAGAACGACAAGCACCATTGGATGACCCTTTTGCCTTATTTGCTGCCGTTATAAGGAATGAAATTATTTTAAACCCATTCGACCTTTCCTCATTAAAAAATAATATGATAGTTATGGAAATTCTTGAAGCTGCCCGAAAAAGTGCTAAAACTAAAACAACGGTTGAAATCAGTCAATAACTACCAATATTTAGCAAAACTAGCAGAAAAATTTTCTATTTAGAGGGGATTTTTCTGCTAATTCTTTGTAATACTTAATAGTTACCTCGGTTCATACCAAATTCTCACGTAACACTTTTGCGACACCTTCGGTTGTTTTCGAAATACGAAAATATACGCATCATTATTCAGTATATCAGCTGTTTAAATAAATTACTTTACATAATATATAACTTTACATAATCCGGCCGTAAAAATTTCATATTGGCCGGCTCAAATGATGCCGCAAAGAATAGTGCCATGTTTTATTCTTTTTTGCACCTCCAAGAAAAATGAAATCAATCCTCCAAAATGGTTGTGTTCTGTACTGAAAAAAATAATGACACCAAAATTACCGTACTAAATTAACGTACTTGTTGGGGCGGATACGTTCCACTGGTCATTATTATAGAAATTCTAATCGACTATTTTTTACTATTTGCCCACTTTTAATTATGATTTCATTTAACACCTAATGACTTAAAAATATTAAAACCCTGACAATCATAAGATTAGCAGGGTTTTAATATCATCTGGAATATTAAAAGTGACCTCGCCAAGAATCGAACTTGGATCTAAAGTTTAGGAAACTTCTATTCTATCCGTTGAACTACGAGGCCGTTATTTTTAATGAGTGCAAATTTATAAACTTCTGAGTAGTTACAACATTTCGATCCTGTTTTTTTCAAAAAAAAGCCAATTTTAATAAAATGGTCTTAAAACCGGTTGAATTTTTAATTTTATTCCCCTTCAAAAAACATAGGTTTGGGCAGAAAAAAAGTAACTGAGCAAGTGTTCAATTAGTTTTGAGAGACACAAAAAATTAAAAAAAAATTTCCTATTTTTAATAAAAATTAAACCGTGATAAAGTCTTCTTATATATTTACTACCTTGGCCTGCATCCTTATATTAGGGGCTGCAAATGCCCAAAATTATCCTGGAATGAAAGATCCTTTTGCACATACTTTTTCTATAGTTGCCCGGGATTCTCTCACCGGAGAAATGGCCGTTGGTGTTCAAAGTCATTGGTTTTCTGTAGGAGTTTTGGTTCCCTGGGGAAAATCAGGTGTTGGGGTGGTCGCGACCCAATCCTTTGTAAATCCTGCTTATGGACCTGAAGGGCTTGAATTGATGGAAAAAGGAAAATCATCGGTTTCGGCATTGAAAGAGTTAGTTGCCAAGGATGATGGAAAAAATTTCCGGCAGGTGGCTTTTTTGGATGCCACGGGAAAAGCTTCGGCATTTACGGGTGAAAAATGCGTGGAATCGGCTTTACATCATGTTGGGAATAACTTTTCGGTACAAGCCAATATGATGCTCAACGATGATGTGGTTCCCGCAATGGCCAAAGCATTTAAAGAATATGCAAATCTTCCACTGGCAGAAAGGGTCGTGAAAGTTCTACAGTCTGCACAGGCAGCTGGCGGAGATATTCGTGGGAAACAATCCGCGGCCTTAATTGTGGTGGGGTCCGATAAAGTTGAAAATTCCTGGGAAGACAAGAAAATAGATCTTCGTGTGGACGATAGCGGGGATCCATTGACAGAATTGGAACGTCTTCTAAAAGTAGCGAGAGCCTATGAATTTATGAACCGAGGCGATATAGCCATGGAAGAAGAAGATATAGATGAAGCATTGAAACAATATGGCAAAGCCGAAGAGTTATTACCCGAAAATCTGGAAATGAAATTCTGGAAAGCTGTTGCCCTGGCAAATAGTAAAAGACTTGAAGAGGCCGTCCCCGTTTTTAAATCGGTTTTTGAAGCAGATGATCATTGGCGCACGATGACAAAACGATTGCCGGAATCTGGTTTATTGAATGTCACTGGTGCAGAACTCAAACAAATTGTTGACTAATATTCAACTTCTTTTTGGCTCCCTTGAATATTTAGTATATTCGAACCTTTAATAATTAATAATTATGAAGATCAAAAGTATAAGCCTCGCCCTATTAGCCATAAGTTTCAGCTTGTTGACCTCTTGTAAAGATGAGACAAAGGAAACTCCGGCCGATACAAATGTTGAATTGCAGGAAAATCCAAAAACAGCCACCCTGAACCCCGTTCATGGAACACCAGGACATCGTTGTGATATTCCCGTGGGAGCTCCTCTTGATCAGGCAGCCTCCAAAAATACCGTTCAGCAAGGTAATCGGACGATTTCTTCAGATGTTTCACCGGTATGGGCAAATAAACCTGCTCCGACAAAAAATCCAGCTCACGGTCAACCAGGTCACGACTGTACTGTTCCTGTAGGAGCCGACCTAAAAAAATAAGATGCCGAGGTAATCTTTATTTTCTATTTCAGAGATCCTGGTTGTTTTTTTGATTTTTTAGAAAAATAACGGACTAACCATCAAAAAATGATTACTTCAAAATATGCCCAGTTCTATTCTGATTTACCTGTAAACAAGATCGCTATTAGTGACCTGGTTGCAGACAAATCCTTATTTTCTGAGGTTCCTGAAAATTGGCATGTGTTGGTGGCTGATATTAAAAATTCAACACTTGCCATTAAAAACGGAAAGCATAATGAGGTAAATTTGGTAGCAACAGGAAGTATTATTGCAGTATTAAATATTCTTTACTCCGAAAATATTAACGTTCCCTTTTTCTTTGGGGGCGATGGTGCCACTATTTTGGTGCCTTCTAAATTCCTTGAACGTTCCATATCTGCCTTGGAAAAGCATCGAAAAAATACACTTAAAAATTTTGGATTTGACTTAAAGGTAGGACATCTATCTGTAGAAGAAATCTATAGAGATAAGATCGAACTTGTTATTGCCAAGGCTCAAATTAATGATATTTTTAATATCCCGGTAATTTTGGGTAACGGGCTACAATATGCCGAAAAACTTATTAAAAAAGAAGATCCTCTTAAAAAAGAAAATTTTCAATTGGATGAATTTCCATTGAACCTGGATGGAATGCAATGTAAATGGGATAAAATTAAACCTCCGGAAGAAACCCAGGAAGTGGTTAGTTTAATAGTTCACGGATGTGCCGATCAGGATCCTTCAAAAATATATTCAAAGGTTTTAAAAGAAATTGATGAAATTTACGGCTCAGCTAAAAGAAGAAAACCCATCTCCATAAAACGTTTACAGCTCAATTCGGGGATACACAAGATTAATTCTGAAATGCGCATTAAACTGGGAAGATTTAATACCTTTTATTTCCTGAAAAATTTGATTAAAGTAAATTTCGGAAAATTCTATTTAAAGAACAGTAAGGCAGGAAAAAGATATCTTCAGAAATTGATCGAACTCACTGACACCCTTAGCATTGACGGACGGATTAACACGGTAATTACAGGGACTTCAGAGCAACGGGTTACCCTGATCTCCTATTTGGATAAACTGGAAAGATCCAATATCATTAAATACGGTTTGTATGTGAGCCAAGAAAGTGTAATGTCTTGTTACGTCAGGAATATGAGTACAGATGAGCATATTCATTTTGTAGATGGAGCCGATGGAGGTTATACCAAAGCTGCCAATAATTTGAAGAAAAAAACTGCCTCATCCAATTAATTGCATCAGAAATCTAAAAATACCCCAAAAATCTTGCTAATTTCAGCAGATAAATGAACCTTGGCCTCAAGTTTAAAGTTACGAGCTGATGATTTAAAATCACCCCAATATTTCTCAATTATGAAAAGTACTTCCTTCTCCATTCTCAGGTCTTCTATGTTGCTCTAAATACTCATTTACCATTTCATCAGTAATATCCCCAAAAACACCCATTACCAATCCCCCAAGAGTGCCTTCTCCAATATTTCTGTTTTTGAGAACAGGGAATTCTTACAGGAGCTTTCTAGAACCTTTTACTTTTCTACTCCTTGACAAAGAAGTAGAGCTTTATCCAAGGACGATATTCTATCTGCCATATTCCTGCTAAACCAATCTGCAGGTAAAGGCAAAAATATAGGTTTGGGAGGTAAATCCAGAAAGTTTTGAATTTGAAATAGAGAAACTCTACGAATTGCCTACCAATAATAATAAGGCTGGTGCAGTAACCCACTGTTCAAATGTTTGAGGCAATACAATTGCTGTAATTGTGCAGGGATAAGGGCTTTTTTTATAATAATCTGGGTGGCTTAACCCAACTCCGGAGAGTTGATATACGAGAGCTGTTCGTAGATTTTTAGTTGTTTAGCAGGTAAAAGGATTATGACCCTCAGATGAGGGTCATTTTAAGGAAAATCACCCTTGATTCTAAAGATGTAAGTATCAATCACAAATTTTTAAGCCAGAAGATGTGCCCTATAAATCTCCGCCCTGAAATTTCAACTTTGAAAATACCTTTGACCCGGGGATTCCTGAATATTTGTTGAATTATACGTTTATAAAATATTTCAGAGGAAGAAAAACTTGCCGAAAAATTGCTTAATTACCTCCATTTAGTAAAAAATCACCGGATTATAAGCCTATCCTATGAAAGGGGTTTCCAAAATTATTGGTAAATCTAAATATAAAAAAACCTGAAATTGTTAAGGAAATTGGACAGGCTGAACTCGGGATATGCTTTTGTGATTTTTATGCCGAAAAATTTATCCAAGATCTGGACTTGGAAAAATTTGGAATCTTGGTGCACATGAGTTTGTTGCCTTAGAACACCGAGGAAGACGTGGAAAAATTGATTTCAGCCTTTAAAGAAATTTTTTAATTCTTGAGATTAATTCCCTGCTTTTAATTATTTTTCCACCCGCCTTTAGAATAACCTCCTTTGCCATCTGAAAATCTTCAACATCAAGCGGTCGCGTGGCATCCTCTATTAATGTTGCTGAGAATCCTTCCTTTAGTGCGTCCATTACTGAAAAATAAACGCAGTATTCAGCTGCCAGGCCGCAAAAATATATTTCTTCAGCTCCTTTCTCTTTTAAATACCCAGCGAGTCCGGTAGATTTTAAATGCGCGTTGTCGTAAAATCCGCTATAACTGTCTATTCCTTTAGAAGTTCCTTTTCGGAAAATAGTTTCGATTTTTGAGGTGTCCAAATCGGAATGAAACATGGCTCCAATACTGTTTTGAATACAATGTACCGGCCATAAAACCTGTTCCTGTCCGTGAAGTTCAATTTTATCGAATTCATTTTTCCCGGAGTGTTTTGCGGCAAAGCTGGAATGATCCCGGGGATGCCAGTCCTGGGTTGCAATTACAAGATCGAATTTTTCCTGAAGTTGATTTATTAAACCAATTATTTGATTGCCTCCCGGCACTGCCAAAGAGCCTCCCGGAATAAAATCGTTTTGTAAATCAATTATTACAAGGGTTTTCATGATCGGCTTTTATATTTG
>JBGSWA010000134.1:0-9317 GCA_041752645.1 Gillisia sp.
CGCCGGGATTCTTCCATATTACGCCATCAAGATCTGGGTGAGTAATATCTACTCCGCTGTCTATTACAGCGACAATTACCGTTTTCCCGGTTTTATTTTTAATTATTTCATTATATGCTTTGTTGACACTCATCCCCGGGATTGTATCGGTCACTAAATCGGCCGCGACCCAACTTTGCAATTGAGTTTCGGTAAGAGGACTGACCTTTAAAGGAGTTTTATCTATATTTTCAATGGGAGTTGAAACAAGGATGGGGGAACTGCTCCCGCAACCCAACATGATTAAGGAGAGTCCCGTAATAAATAATGGCTTTAAAAATGGTATTTTCATAATTAGTTTAATTAAAAAGTTGGTTAAAAGTAAAGGTTTTATCAAGGCGCACCCCTTTTTCCGTATGTTTTACAGTAATGATCTCATTATGGGCATCATGTTCCAGGAACAAATAATATTCTTCATCTGCCGCTTTATTCATAAAGACCTCTTTTTCGCCCATGGTCAACAGGGGCCGAGTGTCATATCCCATAACATAAGGAACGGGAACATGTCCGGCGGTAGGAAGCAAATCTGCGACAAATACTATTGTTTTTTCTTTATAAAGGATATGCGGGAGCATTTGTTTATCGGTGTGTCCATCTACAAAGAGCACACCAAAACCTAAATAATCGTTGATAATAAATCTTTCAGAGGGATTTCTTTCAAGAAAATGGAGTTTTCCGCTTTGCTCCATAGGAAGGATATTTTCTTTAAAAAATGAAGCTTTTTCACGTGGGTTTGGTTGGGTAGCCCATTGCCAATGTTCTTTATTGCTCCAAAAACGGGCGTTTTTAAAGGCAGGTTCATAGCCGCTGTGATCTTTATTCCACTGAATCGAACCCCCGCAATGATCAAAATGAAGGTGGGTCATAAATACATCGGTAATGTCATCCCGGTGAAATCCGTACTTTTTTAAGGATTTATCTATGGAATGTTCTCCCCATCTATAGTAATATCCGAAAAATTTTTCACTTTGCTTCTCCCCCATTCCTGTGTCTATTAAAATTAGACGGTCTCCGTCTTCCATCAATAAGCAGCGTGCCGCCATGTCTATCAGGTTATTCTCGTCGGCAGGATTGGTTCGGTTCCAAATTGTTTTTGGAACTACACCGAACATAGCGCCTCCGTCCAGTTTAAAATTTCCGGATTCTATTGGGTATAATTTCATAAAATGAGATTTTTTTATTGACGGCGCAAATTACTAAAACCCCCAGACATGCATCAGGACTTTAAAATTTGTCGAAAATATTTAACATAGAATTTAGAAAACGGGAAATTTAACTTTGTAAAAAAATCACTTTCTCATCAGGCAGAATGGATTCATGATAGTGGAAAGGCCTTTTTTTACCCTCTACATTAATTATTATTATTGGGAGAGTCCTTTTTCCGTTTTCTGAATGCTTTTTTATCCATTCCCTGGTGGATATTACCTCTTTTATAGCCTCTGTTTTTTCTTCAAAATTTCCGGTAGCGATGTTATGGATCCATGGCTCCAGTTCTGTTTTGGTCGCAAACATAGAGGAGGCATCAATAGGATCCAGCAGATCAACATCGGCTCCGCCCTCAGTTGGAGATATGGAAACGATTTTTTCAGGAAAATAAAAGACATCATCGGCGAATTGGGCCGCCAACAGATTAATTTCGCTATTGGGAGTTATTGCTATAAACGTTTTTTTATCTATTGCTTTGGCTTCCTCCATGGTTTCTTCTTTCAGAATATTACCAGTTACAGTCTTGATCCCAGTGTTTTTGGCATTTTGAATAAATTCCTTGTTAGAATCTATTATGATGACGTCTCCCAGATCATTTAAATGTTTGGCCAGATATAATCCCAGGGCGTTGGCACCTAAAACAAGATACCCCTCCCTGGATTCCTGCTGGATAAGTTCCCCCCTTTTTCTAAGCCAGTTCGTTGTCCAGGTAAGTAAAAAGGGAACAGTAAGGGTTGTGAAGATTGCCATAAAGACCAGGATAGAAAAGATTTCGGCTGAAATAATTTCCATTTGCAGTCCTATTCCTGCAATTATAATCTCTACCGCACCGCGTCCGTTCATTCCAGTTCCCAGGGTAATTCCTTCCCGCCATCCATTTCCGCTTGGTAAATAGAACAAGGCTGTGCCCAAAATTTTCCCGACCATAGCCACCAATGTCACTGCAAGGAGCAAATTCAAATCGGTTAGAAAAACATCCAGGGTAACACTGAAACCTGCCGAAACAAAAAAGATTGGCGCTAAAAACCCTATGGAAATATCATGAAAAATATAATTTATTTCTTTAGAGACTTGACGGTTAAAAACCCCGGCCCTTATAAATAGCCCTGCCATAAAGGCTCCTAAAATGCTATGAAGCCCTGCAATTTCGGCGAGCTCACTAAAACCGAATACAATTATTAAAATAAGGGTAAAATGAAGGGTCCGGTTTTTTATTTTTGCTTTCATCATAAACTTCCCCAAAAGAGGAAGTAAATAGAACCCGATTAGGGCGGTGGTCCCAAAAAAAAGGATGGCTTTTCCTGCCACCCAGGCCAAACCAAGGGCATCTAAAGTTCCGACTTCTACGTAACTGACTATCCCTGCAAAAATCACCAGGGCCAGGGTATCAGAGATTAAAGCGCCTGCCATTAGCACATAGGCGATCCTGGTGTTTAGAAGTTTTAGATCTATCAGGATACGGCTTTTTGTTGCAAGAGAGGTTACTCCCACGGCAATGGCCACAAAAGTGGCGGCTATCTGAGTCCCTCCAAAAAAAATGATTGTATAATATCCTAATGCAAAAGGCACTACAAACCCGCCAATTGCCGCCAGGAAACCCGGCCAGGAAGCCTTTCCTAAATCGCGAAAATTGATTTCCATCCCTATGTAAACCATCAATAAAATAATGCCAATTTCAGCTAAAACTGTGATCATCACTGAAGGTTCCATGACACCAAGAAGGGCAGGGCCAAGAACAATTCCTATAATCAATTCTCCTAAAATCGCCGGATATCCCATCCGGTTGGCGGCAGCTCCACCAAGCCACGCAGCTAACAAAATGATGAATAGATTGAGGATGTTTATATCTTCCATAATATCGTGGTTTAGGTGGTCATTAAATTAGTAATAAAATGCAAATTCTATCATCATTTGGTTTTTCTTTATTTTTAACCTGATATTTTGATTTTTCAGTTAAAAGAACAGATAGACTATGTCAAAACATAAAAATCCATCCTGAGGCAAATAAAATTATTTTAGTTTTATTTATAACATTAATTTTGATCCTTAATATAATCGCTATATTACAAAAGAACAAAAATTGGATGTTAGAACTCGCTGGATTAGTTATACTTGGAATATTGGCCCAATGGGTGGCATGGAAATTGAAAACCCCCGCAATTTTACCGCTTATTTTAATAGGGCTGTTTTTTGGTCCATTTTCCACCCTGATTTCGGAAGATGGAACCAAGTGGCTTGAACCGATATGGAACGGCCAAAAGGGACTTTTTCCAGGAGAAAGTTTATATTATTTTGTCTCCCTGTCAATTGCAGTGATTTTATTTGAAGGCGGACTCACCCTTAAAAAAAGCGATGTTGGAAATATAGGGCCTGTTATCATTAAATTAATCAGTATTGGGACGGCAGTAACCTTTTTTGGCGCCGGATTGGCCGCACATTTTATTTATGGGTTTACATGGCAGATCTCCTTCCTGTTTTCGTCACTTATCATTGTAACTGGGCCTACGGTGATATCCCCAATTTTGCGGAATATTCCACTTAAAAAACATGTTTCCTCCATTCTTAAATGGGAAGGGATTTTAATAGATCCAATTGGAGCGCTTATCGCAGTTTTGGTCTTTGAATTTATCAGGGTGGAAGGTGGCCAGGATTTTACCCAAACCGCGCTAACGGAATTCGCGAAAATAATTTTATTTGGTTTTACCTTCGGGTATGCCTTTGCCAATGTGCTTGCTTTTCTGATAAAGAAAAATATTATTCCCCATTATTTGCTCAATGTCTTTACCCTCGCAGCCGTACTGGGGGTTTTTGTCCTGGCCGATATTTTTGCACATGAAAGCGGACTTTTAGCCGTGGTAATCATGGGAATGGTTATTGGGAATAAAAATTTGCCGAATATTAAAGAACTCTTGTATTTTAAGGAATCTTTAAGTGTGCTTTTAGTTTCAATACTGTTTATCCTGTTGGCAGCAAATATTGAAATTGACGAACTGCTCCTGATCTATAATTGGAAAGCACTACTTCTCTTTGGTATTGTGGTTTTATTAATTCGGCCTTTGGGGGTTTTGCTCAGTTCTTTAGGATCCGATCTTAAAATAAATGAAATAGCTTTTATAAGTTGGGTTGGTCCCAGAGGTATTGTAGCGGCTGGGATAGCTTCCTTATTTGGATTAAAACTCGTACAGGAAGGAGTTGAAGGTGCGCAATACATCACCCCGCTTGTTTTTATGATTGTGTTGTTTTCAGTTCTTTTAAATGCGGCTACCGCAAGGATTTTTGCTTTATTGGTGGGGGTTTTTATCAAAAATTCCGAAGGAATCCTAATTATTGGAGCCTCTTCAATATCTCGATTAATCGGAAGCTACCTCCATGATAATAACCGCCATGTAGTTTTAGTTGACAGCAATACCGACAACATTTCAAAAGCAAGGGAAATGGGATTGGATGCCATAGAGGGAAGTGTTTACGCCGATGATCTTATGAATAATATTGAATTGAACGATATTGGTTATTTAATGGCACTTACAGGGAACAGCCATATCAATCAAACTGCTATTGTCAAATTCAAGAAACAGTTCGGGGAAAAAGGTTCTTATCGTGTAATTTCTTCGGATGAAATGAATGATCCTGAAAAGAATCCTTCTGAAGGCCTTTTTTCTCAAACGGATGATTATATCAAACTTACCGATGTAGCAAGGAGGTATCCAACTATTCATGAAGTGCTTTTAAATGGTCGGGATCATTATGATGGCCTTATAGAAATATCAAAAACCGACCCCGATATAATACCTCTTTTTGTAAAAACAATCTCCGGAGCTTTAAATATAATTCCTTCCCGTAGCTCACAGGTAGAAATAGCAGAAGGCTATCAACTGATATATTTGGGCAAAAAAATTCAAAAGGAAGTTAAAATACAAGATTATGAGGATTTTGTAGGAGAATTTGAGGATTAGTATGGAGATTTTAAAAGTGCAAAATTTAGCCATCATTCTATTCTGCAATTCCGGGAAGTGGAAAGAATTTTTGATACTGAATAAAAAAAACCAACACAAATAAGATTATTTTATAAGTATAATTGTTAAATTATAACTAATTCAATTAATTAAATAGGAAATATATAGCTAGTTTTTATAATAGTGTTAAATTAATTTTTTCAAAAAAGCAGGTCTATTTAATTAGCGTCATAAAAATAATTCCATATTGAAAGGAGAATTCAAATTACCCAGTATGTTTGTATAAAAGAAGAGTAATAATGACCATGTAATTATTTGATATGAACGATTTTCTCAAGATGGTTTCCCATGAATTTGAACTTCCATTAGGCAATCCTGTCCTGGTTTTTTCACTTATTCTGCTCATTATACTTGTTTCTCCCATACTTTTCAGGCGACTAAATGTTCCCGGCATTATTGTATTAATTATTTCCGGAATAGTAATTGGCCCATTTGGCTTTGGACTTCTAGAACAAAATACGGCAATAGACCTATTTTCTAAAATTGGATTGTTGTATATTATGTTTATCGCCGGGTTGGAACTGGATATGAATCAATTTAAGGTGAACAGGAATAAAAGTCTTCTATTTGGACTTTTCACCTTCGCAATTCCTTTGATTATAGGATTTCCGGTTTGCTTTTACTTACTGGGATACGATTTTAATGCGAGTTTTCTAACGGCCAGTATGTTTGCAACCCATACTTTAATAGCATATCCTATTGTGAGTAAAATGGGGGTTTCCAAAAATGAAGCAGTAGCCATTACCGTTGGTGGGACCATCCTCACGGATACTGCCGTATTGATAATATTAGCGGTTATCCTGGGGAATGCCCAGGAAGGTGGGCTTAGTCAGGAATTTTGGATGAGATTGGTAGTTTCCCTGACCATTTTTTGCGCTATTATGTTTTTGGTAGTACCCAGAATTGCAAAATGGTTCTTTACAAAAATGGAAAAGGAAAAGCATTCCCATTATATTTTTGTGCTCACGGTGGTATTTTTTTCCGCTTTTTTGGCAGAATTGGCCGGTGTGGAAGATATTATTGGTGCCTTCCTTGCCGGACTCGCATTAAACCGTTTAATCCCCCACTCATCTGCCCTTATGAACCGGATTGAATTTATGGGAAATTCACTTTTTATTCCATTTTTCCTTATCAGCGTGGGAATGCTGGTAGATATCAGCGTGATTTTAGGAGGTTATATGGCAATTGTTGTGGCTATTACCTTGTCTGTGGTAGCCGTTTCCGGAAAATGGCTGGCCGCGTTTTTCACCCAGGCGGTGTTTAAATATACCAGCCTGCAACGCAGGGTGATTTTTGGACTCAGCAGTGGCCACGCTGCGGCCACCCTGGCAGTTATAATTGTGGGTTATAATGCTGGCATTATTGACACCAATATTTTAAATGGAACCATCATTCTTATACTTATCACTTCAATTATTGCTACCCTGGCGACAGAAAATGCAGCTAAAAAAATGGTCGCTGAATCAAAAGATATAAACCCGGAAGAAATTAAAAAAACAGAAAGTTATAAAATGGAAAGTATTTTACTTCCGCTTGCCAATATAGAAAATTTTGACAAGTTGATGGAATTCGCAATTTTGATCAAGGACAAAACCTCTGAAAATCCTGTTTCAATACTTTCCGTGGTGCCAAATGATGAAGAAGCGGAGTTGAACATAGCCCAGGCCAAAAATAAATTGGATGAATATGTTAGACAGGCCACTGCTGCTGAAACCGACGTAGAAATAACCTCAACCATCGATGAGGACGTCGCCAATGGTATTTCCCGGAAATCCAGGGAAATTATAGCTGATCTGATAATTTTAGGCTGGCCAACAAGCACGCAGGGCACAGCAGATATCCTGGGAGGAAAAATGGGGGAAATCCTGAAAAAAACCACTAAAACGACCTTCATATGCGATATTTTAAAACCCTGGGCCACACATCAGAGGATGTTTGTGGCAGCGACTCCATATTCTGAAAAAAACGAAGGATTTGAACTTTGGGTTAAAAAACTCATTAAACTATCGGAGGAATTGAGCATACCTATTGTGATGAATTGCACTCCCAAAACACAGAATGCGATTAAAGATTTGGTAAAGGCACTAAATCTAAAGGCTCCATTTGAATTTAGGATTTTTATGAATTGGGATGATTTCCTCATATTATCGAAAGACATGCTCAAAGGAGATATTTTCGTATTGATATCAGCAAAAAAAGGAACCAGCAGTTATAGGGAAAACCTGCATAGAATGCCCAATAAACTCAACAATTATTTTAAAGACTACACAAAAATCATTGTTTATCCGAATTGAAAGGCATTAGGCGCGCGCGGAAATTAAGACAGGCACATTTTTACATTGCCAGGGTACCTTCATTTTTAAACCGGAAATTAATTTTGTCCCTTCTGAAAAACCAAACCTAAGTTTTCTTTAAAAGCATATTTTGTGCCCCTGTTTCAGAAAAAATTTATAAATTTCATGTTTATTAACAGATACAACCAAAAATAATATAATGATACATAGAAAAACTTTTCTCAAACTCTCTGGATTGGCCTTGGCAGGTGCGGTCTTAATGCCTTCAATAACCTTTGCTTCCAATAAAAAACGAACCCTGGGACTTCAACTTTATTCGTTGAGGGATATCATAGGTGGAAATGTGAAGGATGTTATGAAGAAACTTTCTGACATAGGATTTAAAGAAGTAGAAACCTATGGCTATTCCCCTGAAGGAAAATTCTGGGGATTTGATGTGGAGGAGTTTAAGAAAATTTTGGACGGAAATGGCCTGGTAAGTCCGAGTGGTCATTATGGAGTGAATGATTTTTTAGGGAAGAATGGAACCGATAGCGATTTTAATTACCTGTTGGATGTGGCCAATACCTTGGAACAAAAATATATAATTGTTCCTCATATTGCAGAAGAATTGCGCACCTCAATTAATGATTATAAAGGATTGGCCAATAAATTAAACAGGGCTGGCGAACTGTGCAAGAACGCCGGATTAAAACTGGGGTATCACAACCACGACTTCGAATTTTTTGATCACAACGGGGAAAATGGGTATGATATTCTTCTTCAAAATACAGATAAGGATCTGGTAGATTTTGAGTTGGATATTTACTGGGGAATTAGAGCGGGAAAAGACCCTGTGGCTTTATTTGAAAAATATCCAGGTCGATTTAAACTCTGGCATTTAAAGGACATGAGCAAAGAAGACTCCAAAATAAATACAGAAATAGGGAGTGGTTCCGTAAATTTTCAAGAAATTTTTAATAATGCTGAAAAATCAGGGGTAGCACATTTTATTATTGAGCAGGAAAATTTTGAAATGGATCCCTACCAAAGCCTTGCCAAAAGCTTTGAACACATTCAAACAAATTTTTAAACAATCTTATAAAACCCAGGAGTCAACCCACAAAATTACCGATCCCTGCCGATAATTTATGGACCTTAAATTTATTTACAACTCGAAGTTGCATTCTTTCTCAAATTGGGGTTTTATATCTGGATCCGGGACCCCTATTTAAAAGGACACAGCCAAAGAATTAAAATTTAACCTATGAAATTATCAGCATTTCAGTTCCTTTTTTTATTTACTTTATTAACAGTTTCATCCTCAATGGCACAAACCCACATTAAGGTGATCCCAGAACCGGTAAGTACCAAATTAAAGGACGGGGTTTTTAATTTACCTGCTCAGGTTAAGGTGCAAATCCCAAATCAAGCAGAGGTAATCTATATTGGAAAATATCTGGAAGAGAAACTTGCCACCCCCACAGGATATACAATTGAGGTTGAAAACACCTATCAGGACAGGGCAGATATCGTTTTAAATCTCAACAAGAAACAGGATCCTGAAACAGGGAAGGAAGGTTATACCCTGGATGTGACGCAAAATCAAGTCCTGATCACTGCGAATGAGCCCAGCGGATTATTTTATGGAGTTCAAACCCTGTTGCAACTATTCCCCAAAGAAATAGAGAATCTGGAAGTTGCGCAGAACATAACCTGGGAAATTCCAACTATTGAAATTATTGACTACCCCCGATTTGAATGGAGAGGTTTAATGCTGGATGTA
>JBGSWA010000135.1:0-19089 GCA_041752645.1 Gillisia sp.
TGATAAAGGTAAAGGCGGAAGCCTCGCAGGATGGCGACGGGTCAAACCCTGCAGTTGGATAGTAAATGAATGTTACCTAATGGTTTCAAGTTATCAGATGCTCAAACAGAGACTCCATACCATAATAATAGGACGGAATCAGAAGAATAGGAAGGAATCCGAAGAATTGGTAAGAGTGATGATCACCCAACGGGATAATTGAAAAGAACATCCACACATCCATAGGATGCCAAAGCAAGGAACCGCCGTATAGAAGGACCGTACCTACGAGTGGTGTGGGAGGAGCGGCAGGGAATTAATCCTTACCTTCCTACCCGATTGAGATTTGGTTGCGAATAAAAAGCAAAAATTCCCTTAGCAGCCTTACCTTTGCCCGTTTTTAAGTAAAGGCCTTTATATTGATTGATTATTATAGATTTTTTAAAGATAATTTTAGAAAAGTAAGTTATGGATGGTTGCTTACTTTTTTATCCAGTTTTGGACAAACCTTCCTTATCTCCCTATATGTCCCGGAAATTGTAGCCTCTTTTGAAATTACAGTAGGTACCTTTGGGGCAATTTTTGCCATTTCTACCATAATTGCCTCCTTTATAATGCTCAGCGTGGGACACCTGGTGGATTATAAATCTGTCAAAAAAGTAAGCTTTTTTACTGTCATAGGTTTAGCCCTGTCCTGCATCTTGCTTGGATTTTCTTATCACATTGCCTTTTTGTTTATCGCGCTTATTGGATTGCGGTTGACAGGACAGGGTCTTTTATCCCATATAAGCATGACTATAATCTCCAAATACTACGATGAAAACCGTGGAAAGGCCCTGAGTATTTCATCCCTTGGATATTCTATGGGAGAGGCTTTTTTCCCGCTACTTATCGCCTTGGCAATTTCCTGGTTTGACTGGAGAATAGCAGCAATAGGCAGTGGGGTTGCCTTGCTGCTTTATTTGCTTCGTTTAAAGTTTACCAATTTAAGTGATTTTGACAAACAACTCTCTACCCAGGGCCGACCCTCGAGCTTAAGTCTGATAAAAAATTATAAAAAGGTGGTGTTCGACAAGCGGTTTGCTGTGATGATGCCTGCAAGTTTCGCCCTGAGTTTTGTGTCAACCGCAATTTTCTTTTATCAATATGTTTTTGTTGAAAACAAAGGCTGGTCTTTGCAGCTCTACGCTACCTTTTTTACAGTTTATGCGATCACAAGATTTTTGTTTTCTCTTATAGGTGGGCATTGGGTCGATAAATACACCGCAAAGAAAATGTTTCGGTTTTATTTGATCCCGATGAGTTTGGGATTAATTCCCTTTGCCCTTATGAACAGTATTATGGGAGCCTTTATGTTTTTGATATTAGCGGGAATTACCGTCGGGCTTTCCGGGACAGTAAAATCTTCCCTGATCGCTGAAATTTACGGCACCAAAAACCTGGGAGCAATCCGAAGCATATTTACTATGTTTATGGTAATAAGCACCGCCCTTGGCCCCTTATTTGTCGGTATGTTGATTGATATGGGAGTAGATTTTTCCTATATCATCCTTCTGCTTCTCCTTTTTATGGCCCTGATCGTACTTAATTCGCAAAGGATCAGATCTTTCTAAGGTCATCTCCTCAAACTAAAGTGGCCTTTTATACTTTTATAATCTTCAATATTTATCTGATACCAATAATCGTCACCCGGAAGATCCTTGCCATTGAAGCTGCCGTCCCAGGAAAAATCTTGTCCCTTTCCTGCAATCATCAGTTTTCCGTACCGATTAAAGATCCTTATTTCGGAAGAATCAAAAAATTCAATCCCAATAAGTTCAAATCTATCGTTATAACCATCGCTGTTCGGGGTAATAAATTTTGGTGTCACAATATGCGGGAATTCCTCCCATACCGTGTTACAGGCGTGCAGATCCCGCATAAATGCAGTGTAGACTCCCCCCGGGACCAAATCAAAGGTATTGGAAAGCTGAAAAGTGACTCCCCCCAAGGAATATTCAAATGTTCCTGCATTGGCAGGAATTATAGTCACGCTGCCCTCATCTGAAAAAACAGCTTCTATTGAGGCAGGCTCAACCCCTTGGATTTCAAAGTTTTTAGTGACACTGCACCCCGCCTCTGTAGTTATCACAACACTGAAATTCCCTGGTTCGGCAATTGTGATCCCCTGGGTAAATTCTCCGGTAGACCACCTATACTGCATATTTTCCAACCCCGCATCGAGTAACAATTCGCCGGACTGGCAAATTTGTGAAAGCTCATCCTGCACCTGAAGGCTTTCATTTATGGTCAAACTCACCCCGGTGCGAATACTTCCACCACAATCAAATCCTTCCTTAAGCGCCTCCGCATAATAAACACCTTCCTGTGTGGGGGTAAAGAAGGTTGTTCCGGTGGCGATTTGGTCCCCCCCTGTTTTGGCATCATACCAATCTACCGTTTCCCCGGGGGGAACCTGTACCGAGAGCGCGGGAATAACCTCATCGCTGCAAATTACCACATCTCCCACGCTCAGGGGCGCATTCGGGGTTTTTACAATAGTGATAAAATAAGATTCAGAAGCCGAGCTGCAAGAATTACTGGACAAATTTACGGGGTCTTCAGCAATCTTTACGCGATAAAATATCGAGGAATTTAAAGGCGGACTGGTAAAATCTGAACTGGTTTGGCCCGGAATATCCAGCCAATTCACATTATCACTGCTCTGCTGCCATTGATATGCGGGTTGCGTGTACACTTGGACAACCGCAGTGGCAGTCATAGTCAGGCTAATGGGAGCTTCGGGCTCGCAAACTACAATTCCGGGGCCAGCATTCCCCAGAGAAGTAATTTGGGTCAGATCGCCGCAGGACCTGAAAATAATATCGTCTATGGCCAGATCATTTCCGCAACCACCAATGCCGTTATTGAACATTTTTAAGATAACCTCCGTCTGTCCTGGCTGAGTCTGGAAGGTAAGGGCGTATTGCTTATACTCAGGGCTGTTGGTAGAGGCAATATCCCCGGTGTTTCCCTCTTCTAGCAAAACGGTATCGGTTTTATCCCAAATTTCAAAGCGCACATTTATGGGAATGCCACCATTGGTGCAGTTAAGTTTTGTACGATTATAAATATTCATCAGGAATGCCGAAAATTCATAGGTGGTATTCTCGCAAAGCCCTGGGATGGGGGTCCAGAAAAACTGTCCGGAGTTATTATCATTATTATCATCGGCATTCACTATAAGTGCTCTGCCATTGGAAACCGTTGTAGTTGGCAAAAAAGAATGCCAGGAGTCGATTTCTTTTGAGATCTGGTCAGAAATTGTATATTCCCCGTCCTGAGGGTCACCCATTACTTGGGTGTAGGTAGTGGTTCCTGCCGGCAAAGAACCCGAACTAAAATTTTCATGAAATATCGCATCCCCTTTACTTCCCGGGCAAAATCCCAGCTGAGAAAAAACAGGATTTGAACATAGAACAATGAACAATAGTAGATTGTATTTCATTGCTCCAAATATAGGGATTTACGGGTTCTAAAAAGGTTTTAATTGAACTGGTCCGTCAATTTTTCAAACCGGTAAAGATTCGGCCACTTTTGGGTTTCGGCCTCCCCGGTAATTTTTTGAAGGCGCACGATATATTCTGAGGTAAGTCCATTTTGAGAAATGTAATTTACCGCCTGTTCAAAGGACCTGAACATGCTTTTGCTGAAGGCCTGCGGCAGATTCTGCTTCTCTGAAGAAAAACTTTGCGCTATCTCAATGTTGAAGAGCATCACATCGGCAATTAAATTCGGGTCCACTCCCAACTGTAAAAAATGCCTGATCTGGTTTTGTGCAACAGATCGCCTGGCTTTTGCCCTGCGATTGGTTTGAGGGAAATACTCTTTGGAGATCCTTAATTTAGCTTCCCCGATCAATTTATCCTCCTTCGGATCAAAGGCAAAATTGTAAAATATCCGCAGCTCGTCAAATTTGTCATATAGCTCGAGAATTTGTTGCTCCAGCTGCTCCTTTTCAAGTGAACTCAAATATTTTTTTAAATCCCTCTTACTCATTGTTAACAGCTATTGAAACCTGGTTTCTGCGATGATCTTTTGAAGTTTGTTGGAGATATCCATAAGCCACTTTAACTGTTCGATAATTAATTGCAGCTCCTGGAGTTCTTCGACAGTTTTGGAATTCGATCTATCGTAAGGATCCAAAATTTCTGAAATCCGGGTTAGCTCCAGGTGTTTTAGATCGAAAAATTTTTGAGCTTCCACCTGTTTTGAACCTTCCGAGAGTTTTTCTAATTCCTGGTCATCCAGTAATCCTATGGCCCTTTCAAGATTTTGATCGATACTCTCCACAAAGGTTTTAAAATGTGCAGAGGCCTGGGTGGTGGGATGATTTTGAATATAGGTGCCCATCGAGGCGAGGGAAGACAAGAATGTATGATTTAATACCACCAGTTCATACACCTTATCGAGATTCTTCTGCTTCGATTTAGGTTCCTGGGTCATTCTCTGAAAAGCCGCATTGAGGTTTCCCGAGGCCAAAAAGGCCTGTTTCCTGGAAAGTTTGTAGGAGGTGAGCAGGTTTCCTTTTTTTTCATAATATCGGGCTATCTCCCCGAGATATTCCTTATTGGCCTTTATACTCTCCGAGATAACCGATTTAATGCCAAAAAATTCCCAGGAAGGCCACAGTAACAGGTTTCCCAAAGTGGCAAGGCCTGCTCCGATAATGGTATCCACTACCCGAAACTGGATAACGTCCAACACGTTGGGTTTTAACAGGGCATAAATAAAAACAACACTCAGGGTGACAAAGGTAGCCGAGGTTTTAAAGTTTTTTTGCAACATAGCAAAGGCCAGGATAAGCGAGAAAAATGCAAGGATTCCATAAACAACCAGGTTTTGAGTTATTAAAACAATTCCCACAGCAATGGCCGCCCCTATAAGGGTTCCAAAGGTCCTTTGTTTGGAACGGCTTTTAGTAAGGCCGTAATTTGGACGCATGATCACTATAATTGTCAAAAGAATCCAGTAGGAATTTTGAAGGGAGAAATACGCCCCCAAAGAATAACCACTCATGACAACAAGCGCTATTCGCAAGGAATGTTTAAAAATGGGCGAGGTAAAGTTAAAATTCTCCAGGAGGATCTTTGGGTCGTATTCCTGCGTTGTTATAAAGCGTGCTGCTTCAGCTTTTTTGAGAAAGCTCAGGCTTCCAATGTCCGGATCGCCCAATAGCCGCTCGATTTTTTGGATTTTCTGTACCTGCTTTTCCTGGTAATTAAATAAATTCTGAAGCATAAGGGAACCCTCGTCTATCTGGGTTTCCGCATCCAATTTATCAGATTCCAAACTTTTTTTTATAGCCTTCAGGGATGCTTCCAGGGATTCGTTTTTAGTAAATCTCTTTTGTTTTAGGATCGCTGCGGAAATAAGCTTCAACCGGGTTGCCATCGCAAAAATAAGATGTTGTATTTTTTCGACCTGTTCCTTGTATTTCAGGAAACACTGATCCATTTTTTCGTAATTCACAGGATTTGCCATCGCCAGTTCCAGCACATCCACCAATTGAATAAAGATTAGCAGCCGTTTCCGCTCGTAATTTGAATTTCCCGAAGATTTTCTGGAAGAAATCAGGATGTCCCTCAGCATTTCGTGTTTTTCGTTTAAATCCCCCTGGATCTTCAACAAATTCAACTGCAATTCCTCCCGATTTGCTTTCTGATCCAGGAGTTTGGCCCTGGTTTCCAGATATTGCCCTGAAAGTTCCAGGCTTTGCGACAAATATTGTTCGGTTTGTTGCCTGGGATTTATCCTCTGGCGGACTAAGGCCAGGAGTAAATACCAAAGCCCACCGAATCCAATAAAGAACGCCCTCTCATAAATCTCAAGAACATTAGAAATATTCGCGAAACTTAAAACAATCGCGAATAACCCCGAAAAGCTGACCAAGGAAGCCCTGAACCCATACACAGAGAGATATGAAATTCCGAAAATGGCAATCCCCAGAACAGGAAGTAACAACCAGGAGTCAAATGCCATGTAACCGCCCATAAGGCTTGCAATAACTGCAATTAAAGCAGAGAGCAGAATTCCGTTTTTTTTATGCCTGAAACTCCCGCTTATATCACTTGGGGAACTCAATAAAGCTCCTAAAGACAAGGCCAGGCCAATTTCAAAGGCCCCAAGAGAAACCCCCACAACGATAGGAATGGCAATTGCCAGTGCCACGATAAATCCCTTTGAAAGATCGGTACTTTTCAAAAATTGGAAGATTTCCTGATAAAGTCCGGAAAAGAAAAGTTTAAATTTAATCAAAAAAATAATTGTTCATTTTATGCAAAGATAACCGCTATGAAATTCATGAGGCGTTAATCTTGTCTGAAAAAAATTGATAAAATAACTCGGGATACTTCGGTTAAAATAAAAGCAGGTAGTTTTATAAAAAACCCATTTTTAGGTGTAAATTAAGCGTAAATTAAAAAAATCAACCTCAACATGAATAAAACAATAGTACTTAAAAACAGGCCAAAAGGCACCCCTACTTTAAAGGATTTCGAATTCGCAGGAGTACCAAAACCGAGCCCTGAAGAAGGTGAAATCCTGTTAAAAACAACATATATTTCAGTAGACCCTTATCTGCGCGGAAGGATGCGGGATGAGGAATCCTATATTCCGCCTTTTAAATTGAATGAGCCCATTGAATCCGGAATTATTGCCGAGGTGATAGAATCCCGGAGCCCGAATTTCAAAAAAGGTGAGTATGTAAATGGAATGCTTAAATGGAGTCAATTTCAAACTTCCTCCGGAAACGGGTTAAATAAAGTGAACAAGGAACACGCTCCCCTGACTGCCTATCTTGGAGTTTTAGGATTGACCGGAATCACGGCTTACCTGGGACTGGAAAAAATAGGAAAATTAAAGAAAGGAGAAACCCTTTTGGTATCCGCCGCTGCCGGGGCTGTAGGGAGTGTGGCAGGTCAAATAGGAAAAATTAAAGGCTGCAGGGTCGTGGGAATTGCGGGGAGCAATGAAAAAATTGAGCAGCTGAAGGAGAAATTCGGATTTGATCATGGGATCAATTATAAAACCTCCGTTGATCTAAAAAAAGCAATCGCCCAGGCGTGCCCAGATGGGATTGATGTTTATTATGACAATGTGGGTGGAGAGATTCTGGATGCAGCCTTGGCCAATATTAATAAATATGGCAGGATCATAATTTGTGGTGCTATTTCTCTGTACAACCAAACCGGGATTCCAATGGGCCCAAGAGATGAGGCAATCCTAATCAAAAAAAGCGTTTTGAAGCAGGGATTTACCGTCCGGGATTATATAAAGGATTTTGGTCCGGCACTTAACCAGCTGTCTCTTTGGTATAAAGCAGGGAAGCTCACCCAGGAAGAAACGATTGTTGAAGGCTTTGACAAGGTGCCACAAGCCTTTTTAGACCTGTTTGAAGGAAAAAACAAAGGTAAAATGATCGTGAAGGTATAGCCGGTCTTGCTAAAAATGTTGTTTAAATCTCTCCCATCCCAGGGAGAGATTTTTTTTTCAAACAAATCGGGTTTCAATTTTTTATGATCAGGAAATTGAATTTATTAGTTGGACTGCAATATTCATAACAAAGTCCCCTGTGCACTACTAAAATATTTTTAATTGCAATGACTCTTCTAAAAGGATAATCCCTCTGCCCAAATAAACAGATTCGGCAGCCTGCTTTTTACCTTGGCACAGAATTTTTCAGGGGCGTTGATTTCAACCCATTTTATAAAAACCAAATGCCTCAATCCCAAATTGAATTACCACTGATTTTCTTCCAAATAGTTTGATCGTCGGATTTTACGAGTTGGTGTGCGTTTACTATTTCAAATAGGATTTCCCCACTGGGAATCTCATTATTGGCCTTAAAAGTCAAAATTATGGTATCGCCTTCCAATTTATATTCCCCCATCCAAAGAAGGTCTGTTAGCATAATTTGCACCTTTTTGTCGTTTAAAAAATCCAGTTGCTGGTGGCAATTGTAAAAAAAATCCGGGTCCCTTTGGGATGCGAGGCAATCTTCTTCCGTTTCAAAATAAAGATGAACAAAGGAATTATTTTTAATTATATTTTCCTTTCCCGTGGTCCCTAGCTGTGAACACGCTGTAATCAGGGTCAGAATTAAGAGAAAAAACACACTCTTAGGTTTCATTTTGGCAGAAATTTAGAATTTCAGAACATTCCCCTAATTTACTGAAAATCAATGAATAAAAGAGTATATACCAGGGATATTTAATAAAAAATAGAGAATTTCCCAGGACTGAATATGAAATAGCCCGATAGGGCATCTCAATATTCCAAAGAAAGCAACATTAATTCAGGTACAGCCAGAGAGGGGCGTTCTATCTTTTTTTCTGCCCCCTGCAGGTATAATATGTACCCCGGGCCAGATCTGATCCTCCCAACTTCCCATTCAAAGTCATCTTTATGCTCGAGCTGGTTTATAAGGTTGCTCATTTCCTCCACAGAATACGTCCTTAGGGAGGAAACGATGCCATCCCACCACACAAACAATGGCACCAGGGGAATTACATAGGTGAATAATAAGCGTTTGAAGGTAAAGGGTCTTATAAATAAAGTGGTCAATAATACGGATACAGGGGAAAGAAACATTGCCAGCAAGGATGCAAAACTTCTCTCCTGTCCTTCAAATATCGCGATAGCATTTCTCGAATTTACAGCATTCTGTAATATTTTTTTAGCATCCTTTGGCTCAAAGTGATGAAAGCTGAGAAAAAAGGTTCTAAGGCCATTCAGGTTTGCCGGAACATTCCGCGCATCGACCCGGGTCCTGATGACTTCGATGTTCCCAGCCATTTCCCTGGCTCGCTGCAGTGCCTGGATATTAGGAAAATAATCTGTTAGTAAAATTTTAAGGCCGGGGTTTTGCTTTTTCAGGAATTTATTTAATTTTGGGAGCGGCCCTCCCCCCCCGGAGCCCAGGTCGATGATCTGAGTTGTACCGCTTTTTTCCAAAACCTTTTGAAGAATGGGAAGTACAGGATAAAACATATTTGTAAGGTTGGATAAAAACTGCAGAAAGTCGGTTCCGTAATCCCTCAGGAAATCAGGAAACCAAACCTGGTCTTCAAATTCAAATAAATGTATTCTTGGCATTTTCTTATTTTTCAAAGTTCTATTTCAGGGACATCCATCAATTCTGTTCAAAAATTATTTTTTTCCAATATTGTGGAAGTTCCTTCAATTGTTCCCTTACAAAAACCTTAATTTTTTCAGGATCAGATTTTATTTTTTTTAATTTTATATGAAGCAACTGAGGTTCATTTATGGGTTTTCCGATTTGTGATACTATAAAAACCTGTGCTTTTTCTGAAAAATTATTTTCCACGAGCAGTTGGCTCAGGTCCCTGGCAAAATAGGAATAAATTTTCCCGATGTGGCTTAGCGGATTTTTTCCGAAAGTCGCCTCCAGGCTCATCGGTTGATAGGGAGTGATCAGCCCGTTTATGCGATTGCCGCGGCCTACCTGCCCGTCATCTCCGTTTTCGGCACTTGTTCCGCTGACCGTAAGGTAAATGCTTTCACGATCGTAATCATCGGCAGTATTGATATCTATGACGGCATCGGTCAAATTCAGGCCCTTTCCAATGTATTGCCGGATCTGTTTAATTTTTGAAACATAATCCTCCAGATTGGATATATAGGCATCGACCATTGCAATGGCGATGGTAAAATTGGTCCCCTCTGGATTTTTAACTCCCATGACCTTGATGTCCTCCCCTACAAAAGGGAATTTATTTTTTGTTTCGGGACTGTTCAACAGGCCCTCAATTTTAATAATGGTATCCTCCAGGGGGGAGCGGGGATAATATCCTACCCCAAAAGAAGTATCGTTGGCCAATGGCACCTCGCCTTTCCCAAAACGATTGAACAATTCCACGAGTTCCTGGCTTCCCATCCTGATCCTGGAAGTGATTTCAATATCGGGCTGGGCTTTGAGATTTCGTATGTTTTTTTTCAACCACCTTCCCGCGGTTTGTAATACAATCTCCTGAACGGGGATTTTTTTATCCCCCACCGAATAGGTGGCTCTACCTGCAAATATTAAAGAAAAGGGCAGGATTATTTTACCTCCTTTATATCCAGGTTGAGATTGCCCGGCAATTAACAGGGCTTTATCAACATTGTGGTGCAGTATCACTCCAAATTCTTTCAGATAATATTTGGAGAGTTCAACGGAAATCTCTTCTGTGATCAAATCGCAAATCGTATCAGGATGCCCCAGGCCTTTGCGCTCGGCTATTTCAATACCTTCGGAAGGTATTGATTCAATTAGTAACCCGTTGTGGTTGTGGTTCCGGAAATTGCTTTTCTGATTCATAAACCTGATGCATTAAGGATCCTGAAAAAAGGGCTTCCAATTCCTATTATTGCTTTAAGTTACTGAATTTCAAACAATATACCAGTTAATTTAGGAATTCGTTAATTCCGGATTTGGCAATTTGTACCCACCCAAAACTATTTTGAGATTGGAACTAAAAAAGGCCGCGAATGTATCTGCCAGTTGAGGGAGATTCGCGACTTTTTTATTTAAATTCCAAACTTTTTTAACCGTTTACCGCAGTATCCTCAACAGAGCCATCAAATTCCGTAAAGGCAACTTCCTGCTTTTTTAAGAGGTTTTCGGAGGTAGTGATTTTAAAATTGATATTATCTGAACTCTGTAAATCCCATATAATATTTTCGGCCTCAGGAAAATCTGCCCTTTGATTCATTTGCTCCTCAAATAGGCGTTTAATGATATTCCTGTCTGACAGGCCATTGTTAAATAATCTCAATACCATTTCCTTGGTCAGGGTAACATCCTCATTTTTTTCCAGAGAGGTAATGGAACAATCTATTATGGTAGCGCTGGCACTTGGAAATTTCCCGTTGTAGGCTTTAAAAAGCAGTTGGTTGATGTGAAATAAGGTGCTTTGCAGCTCCATCTCAGGATATTCCTCACACACTGTATCTATAAGCATATCATTGGAGATCTGTTCAATTTGACCGGTGGATAAATGATCCCCCAACTTGTATTCCAGCACAATAATTGCGGCTTCTCCAGGTTCATAATCGGATATTGCCATAAATAACAATTCCCTTAAATTTGCGGTATCGGGGTCCTTGGCATCCGGATAATTAAATTTATCCAATAATTGCACATAATCTGTGTTTGTCCAATACTCCTTAATTTGGTCAACGACATTTATACTATTAATTTTTATATGATATTTCATTTGTAGCTATTTATTGTTTTTATTGGTCATATGTAATTTGCATCTCCTCCCTGGTGTTTGCTCCCTAGAGTTCGGTTATGCCCATTTCATATATGTTTTATTTTATTAAATTGATTCAGGGATTACAAGTTGTAAATCTACGCTTTATCAGAACACTTTTCAATGAATGCCAGCTCATAAAAGTGCTTGTTTCTTTTAACCTGAAATTTTCCTGCAGGCGTTCAGATTGAAATTTCAGGATCTCCTGAGATGAGAATTACATGACAGCAATCTGCTCCCACCCTAAAATCTGAATTTATAATTTCCTCGGAGTCAATATATCCTTTAAAATTTATATCAACTTCCTCATTGCTGAAATCCTGAACATATTCATCCCCGAATAAAGGATAAACCCCATTTTCTCTCATTGCCTCAAATTCAGCACTATTAAATTCCCTGGTAAGGTCGTTTCCGTTTTCCAGATTTGTTACCTTAAAACTATCCAGAGCAACCGGATTGTTTTCAGAATTTTTTACGCTTACCACAATGGTTTTAAAAACCTCGGTGCAGGCCTGATTAACACAGCCTGTTTCGGATCCATCATTATACTCACAACTGACAAAAAGAAGGACCAGGATTAAATAAACTTTACTTTTCATTGTGCTTTAATTTAAATACTTTCAATAGGTTTTATCAAGCATAAAAAGCTATTAAAACCCGATGCATAACTAAGGGTGATATGAGCTCAGCAAATACCTATCCAAAAGGTATTTTCCGCAACTGCTTTTTAGTCCAATTCTAATAATTAAGCATTCACATCCCTAAAACCATTTATTGACGATCTCTGTTTCGATTGGCTCAGCTGTTTTATGAATAAATTCATTTTTTAAGCTGTTGTATTGGTAATCGGTACCCCATTGTTGAAAATTTCCGGCTACCTTCTCAATACTCTCACATACATACAAAATCTCTCTGTTCAGTAAGGTTGGGTGAATGGACATCCGGATCCAACCTGGTCTTTCCATTAAACACCCCTCATTAATTTTTTCTTCAATGCTTTTTGATCGTACCTGATCCACGTGCAGTAAAAAATGTCCATAAGTTCCCGCACAAGAACACCCACCTCTTGTTTGCACTCCAAACCGATCGTTTAACAGTTTTACGATCAGGTTAAAATGAGCATTTTCAATATAAAATGAAAAAATACCCAATCTGTCTTTATGCTTCCCTGCGAGTATTTTCAGGCCTGGGATTTTAGTTAGTTTCTCAAATATCAGCTGATTGATTTCCACTTCCCTGGCCAGCATATTTTCCACCCCCATTTTATCCTTCAACTCAATGGCCAGGGCTATTTTAATTGTTTGTAAAAAGCCCGGGGTACCGCCATCTTCCCGGGTTTCTATATCGTTGATATAATCGCGGTCTCCCCAGGGGTTTGTATAATTTACAGTTCCACCACCGGGATTATCAGGGATCATATTTTTATAAAGCTTTTTATTGAAAATTAAAACTCCGGAAGTCCCCGGACCTCCCAAAAATTTATGAGGTGAAAAGAAAAGTGCGTCTAAATAAGATTCCTGATCCCCCGGATGCATATCGATCTTTACATAAGGTGCAGAACAGGCGAAATCCACAAAACATAATCCGCTGTAAGCATGGATCATTTTTGCAATTTTATGATAATCCGTTCTCAGGCCGGTTACATTGGAACAGGCCGTTACGGATGCTATCTTTATCAACCTGTCTTTGTGTTGGATCAACAACTCCTCAAAGCCCTCATAACAAATTAAACCCGATTCCATACAAGGTATAATCTCGACATCCGCAATGGTTTCCAACCAGGAAGTTTGATTGGAATGATGCTCCATATGTGTAATAAATACGATGGGTTTCAATTCTTCCGGAACACTGGTGAAATCCTTCAGGTTCTCTGAAACTTTAAGTCCTAAAATACGTTGGAACTTGTTGACCACCCCTGTCATCCCCGTGCCATCGGTAATCAAAACATCATCCACCCCGGCATTTACATGCTGTTTAATAAGGTTTCTCGCCTTGTGATAGGCCAGGGTCATCACAGAACCCGTAATGGAGGTTTCCGTATGTGTATTGGCAATAAAAGGACCGATCTCATTTAGAATTTTATCCTCTATAGGCCGGTATAATCTTCCGCTTGCGGTCCAGTCGGTATAGATAATTTCCTGCTCTCCGTAAGGGGATTGAAATTTTTGATTTATCCCTACAATATGCTTCCTGAACTCCTGAAAATAGCTTTCCAATTCAGAAGCCTGACCATTAGATGAACTTGTATTTTTGACCGAAACCGCTTTTGAGTTGAGACTCATTGTTCTTTTATGATTTAGGAACTACCTGAATTCAAACTTTTAATATCCCTTAGACATCTTGGGTTTCCCTCAGTACTACAAAGGTACATAATTGCAAGCCTTTAAAGAAATACCATATAAAAAGTGAATTGGAGTTTATGCGGTTTCCTTCAATAGCTTTAGGAAGATATGCAGTGACAACAAAATTCCTCTATCTCCCAATGGTTGCTGGTCTAAAAAAAAGCACGGAAAAGAATCCCCTTCTACACCATTACCGATCCAGGATCTAAAAGGAGAAAAAATAATCCTCTACAAAGAGAAGGAGGATGATCAAAGGGATTTAGGGGGCATTCTCTGATTTTGATAAACTCAAACTGGAAATTGAGAACGATTCCAAAGTAAACCTTGTGTTCCCTAAAAAAAACCTTCAAAAAAATTAGATCCAATAGTAAAAGCTACCAAATTTCCGGATACTGTTCTTCATCCGAAAAAAGACGGAATCTGGGATTTCACTAAGCGCTTTGATTATGCGGGAATCGCTGTTTCAGTATCTGAAAATTTATTTCCTAGAACTTTGCGAGTCATTGACACATTAGTGAAATCTTTAAAGGCTAGAGGTAACACTTTTTCCTTTGTGTATAACCGTTCATATGTTGTAATTGATAGTATCGAAATACCTTTAAGGTTCAGGACCAATTATACAATAGGAATAAGTTATGGTGAGTAGATTTTGAAATACTGTTAGACGATAGATTACCTGAATCTTTAAATTCAAACATAAAAAAGATAAAGTTAGGAACCTCCTTCAGGCAATGAAAAGAGCGTAGTAAATATATCTGGAAGATAACACTTGGCATCTAAAAAACGTATAATTTGGAGGAGCTTAGTGGTCAATTTAGGCAAGATTAGCAAAGAAATAGCAATAAAAAAAAACACCCTTGGTTGATTTTGTTGATGTGTCGAATTAAAAAATAAGCAAAGCATTAGCAAAGGAAACAGGTAGATAAACAAAAATGCCTTGTCCAAAAAAAACCTCCAAAAACTAGAATTAACCAGGATTGGCAAAGACAACGAACCTAAGCTGGAGACACTCATACTATAAAAAACCCCGGAATACAGACAGATCAAACGAGAGATTAGAAAAATTGACCTTGGTTATTTTGAAGAGCAGTAATATCAATGTAAAAGAGTGAGAGAACTATCCCATTCGCCTACAATTGTCAAAATAGAAATTATGGGAATTTCAAAAAACTAAATGAAGAATTTCAAAAACTGGCTAAAATTCGGCAGTTGCCGTGATTATCCGGGAAAAGCTTTATGAAGTTTTTTTACTTTCTCTTTTGTTTCTTTTGTTCATTATATTTCACTGTTCATTGACACTGAACATAATAAAATAATGAACACTCAGAACTATGTACCATACCTTTGTAATCCATGCATTGCAGACCAAAAGCTCATATATTTTTTATGGCCTATCAGCCTTTGCAATTCACAAGCAGCAAAGCCTTTCCTGGTGGGGGTCATAGAGAGCATTACAAGAAACCAGGTCCTTCCAGGAATCTAAAGCCTCAAAATCCCCAAATTTTTCTTAAATTCACTGACTGTATTAACTTTAAAGTATTTCCTATCCCTAATATGGAGTTACTTGCTTTAACCTGTTTTGGCTTTTGGCCATATACCTATGGAGATTTTTTGTTCTGCCTCAATTGAATTTAGGAAGTTGCTTTTATTTTTTTTTCTCGCCTTTACGGTTTCCATAAGCTTAGCACAAAATTTAACAAGAACCAAGACTGGTAAAAGAGAAGCTGCATTTATAAAAAACAAGGGGCAAATCATTGACCAGAGCGGAAAGACTAATCCCCAGGTACTGTATTTATTGAATACTCCCGGGCTGAATGTGCAGCTAAAAAAGAGCGGATTTTCGTATGATGTCTATGAGCGGGAGAAGAAACCTGCCTCGGCCAGTCGAATCTTGGAGTACAAAAATTTTCAGAAACAAAAAGAGGGAAATCCTGATCCTGAAAAAATTAAAATACTTTACCACAGGATAGATTTCGAATTCCTGAGTACAAGTCCAAATGCAGAGATTCTTGAAAAAGGAGAAACCAAAGCATTTATCAATTACTACAATATTCCGGCAGTGGAAGATGGCGTAACAGGCGTTACAGGCGCGGAAAAAATAATTTACAAAAATCTGTATCCAAAAATTGACCTCGAATTTATCATTCCCGAAGATCCTGAAAAACCAGTGGAATATAATTTTATTATTCATCCCGGGGGAAAGATCGAAACTATTAAAATAAAAATTTCGGGCGCCGGAAACAGCATTGTGGATGGCAATCTTCAAATAGACCTGGTACATGGAAAATTAAAGGAACTTATTCCTGGGAGCTGGTTTCAGGAAGAAAATAAAAAAATTCCTGTAGGGATCGAGTTCTTTCAGTGGGAAGAAAATGTTTTAGGCTTTTGTTATGCTGAAGAAAAGACCCCTGGGACAAAAGCTACATTAACTATAGATCCCACCCCGGTAAGGGAATGGGCCACCTACTTTGGAGCGGAAGGGGAGGAATCGTATTTTATAGGAGACGTGGTAAGTGATGCTGAAGGTTTTGCAACCATAATAGGTTATACCACCAGCACTGCGAATCTTGCCACCACTGGTAGCCATCAAGATCATTTGTATGCGTATTATGCTCCCTATCTTGCGCGGTTTGATCCTGAGGGGAACTTACTTTGGTCTACCTACTACGGAGGTTCCCTGGGCGCAACTTTCAGTAGTCTTAGTCTTGATCCTGATCAAAATATTATAGCGGTGGGCAACTCGGCAAGCCCGGATAATGTCAGCACTCCCGGCTCCCATCAAAGTACCCTAAACGATTCTGAAACGAATGAAAATTATGGAGACGGAATCATAGTAAAATTTAACTCCAACGGGGTGCGACTGTGGGGAACCTATTTTGGCGGTGAATCTTTTGACCAACTTATTGATGTAACTACAGATGTTAATGGAACTATTTATACAGTGGGTGCCACCGCCAGCCATAACAATATTTCTACTCCTGGAAGTTTTAAGGAGATAGGCGATGCTGAAGTTCACCATCACTGGAATGGCATCTTCGCAAAATTCAGTAAAAACGGAGACAGGATTTGGGCCACCTTCTACATGGGGGAAGAAATAAACCAGGTTGCTACCGATAGTCGTGGCAATATTTATTTTACGGGTTCCACCTATAGTATGGAAGGTATAGCAACCCCGGGAGCTTACCATGACAACCTGGAATATGATTCCATGACATGGACAGATGCATTTTTGGCAAAATTTAATCCTGGCGGGGAACGCTTATGGGGAACTTATTTTGGTGGGAACGATTATGAATTTGGTCAGGGACTAACTATAGACAGCCAGGATAACATTATCATTGCCGGCCAGACCCGTAGCAAAAGTAATATCGCGACCCCGGGAGCACACCAGGAAGAAATGGGGGGTGATTTCCTGGACTGGGATGCTTATTTGGCAAAATTCAATGCAAGCGGGCAGATCCTCTGGAGTACTTTTTATGGTGGACCTGATTCTGAAAGCTGGGGACATACCAAAGTAGAGGTCGATATTAATGACAATATCTTCCTCTTTGGAAATACCTCTAGCAAAACAAATATTTCTACCCCGGGGGCTTTTCAGGAAAATAAAAATACAAATGCGGATGTTTTTCTAACAAAGTTTAATCAGAATGGGGCAAGGCAATGGGGCACCTATTACGGTGGGAATTCTTCTGAATATTCCTTAGCCATAGATGTCAATGTAAAAGGTGAAATATTTTTGGTGGGTTGGACCTATAGTACCACTGGGATTGCCACCCCGGGATCACATCAGGAATTTAACGGAGGCCTTCAGGATGAATTCCTGGTAAAGCTGAAAGATTGCACCTCCTCTAATAGGGTAACTGCTCCTGCGGGAGTTTGTGAGGGGGAAGACCTGGAATTTGCAGCTACCGGAGGTTTAGCCTACCGCTGGAGCGGCCCAAACGGGTTTAGCAGTACAATTTCCAATCCCGTTATTCACGCTGCGGGGCCGGAGGATTCAGGGGAATATTCGGTTTTTATATCCTCCGGAGATGCCTGTGATAACACCAGAACCTTCCAGGTAGTTGTTTCTGCTGCCCCGGTGGCACACCCGGTTGGGGATATCACTGCCTGTGAAGACGAACCCGGAACAGGGATTGCCACCAGCCTAGATCTATCTAATGTCGAGGCTGCGGTTTTACAGGGTCAAACGGGAATGGAGGTTTCCTGGTATGATGAGGCAGGCGATATTGTATCAGGCCCTGGGGCCACCTACACGAACACGAAGCCGCATAAGGAGACCTTCACCCTGCGAGTGGCCGGAGCTAACAATCCATCCTGTTATGCGGAAACTACTTTTGATCTTTTGATCCATCCCCTACCCCAGATCACTGCCCTGGCTGATCTTTCGGTCTGTGATACCAATCCGGAGGGTTTTTCAATCTTTCAGGTGGGAGATCTGGAAAAGGAAATTACTGGTAATGATGCAGTACTTAAGGCAATATTCCTGAATTCCTCCGGAGAGGAACTCGATTTCTCCGGGACCTTTCAAAACACCGTAGCCTGGTCACAGACCATTAGCGTGCAGGTGGTCAGCAGGGATACCGGGTGTTACAGCGAATTCGAATTCGATCTGCTGGTTCACCCGGCTCCTGTAGCTCATTCTCTTAATGATCTTATAGGCTGTGATAGTAATGGCGATGGAATTTCTGAATATTTTGATGTTTCAGGCATAGAAAACGCCGTGTTACAAGGGCAAACAGGGCTTCAGGTGAGTTATCTCAGGAGTGATGGGTCAGAGATCCCAACTATGACCTCCCCATATACCAATGCTCAGCCATATGAAGATATCCTGATGGTGGTTGTGAGTAATCCGGAAACAGGATGTTATGCTGAAACTCCCATAAGGTTCAAGACCTCCGCAGCACCTTCCCTTAATATCCCGGAAACTATGTATGGCTGTGATCAGGGAGATGGGTTTGGTAATTTTGACACTTCCTCTTGGGATCACAATATTATAGGTGACCAAAGCGGTTTAAATGTGAGGTATTACAGCCAAAGTGGAGATCCATTGCCTACTCCCCTACCTTCCATATACCGTAATACCGTTGCCAATACCGAGAAAATAAAAGCGAAAGTTGAGAATGAATTAAATGCCTCTTGCTCTTCAGAGATTAGTTTTAATCTAAGAATAACTAAAAAGCAGGAACTGGATTTAGAGCTAACCTATAACCTGTGTGACCTTGAACCATTTTTAAAACTGAGCCCAGCCGGAAATTTTGATTCTTGGGAATGGAAGAATGCCTCCGGTACGATAATTTCAAATACTGCGGAAGTTTCCCTTACCGAGGCCGGAAATTATTCGGTGAGCGTAAGCTATACTGAAAATGGCATTACCTGTGAAAACTCTTATTTTATGAAGCTTATCAGATCGCAATTACCGGCTATCAGGGAAGTTAAATCCCAGGAATGGTCCTCGAGTAACTACATAG
>JBGSWA010000136.1:0-37019 GCA_041752645.1 Gillisia sp.
GGAATATTGTTAAAATACACAGCTTTAGGTATTGCACTTTAGGGAAACTTTTTAAGCATTTGCTTAATGGACTAAAATCAGAAACATAGAAGGAAATGGTTTTAAAAAAAACTGCTTTCAAGGCTTCTTTGATAAACAATCCAAAAAAGTTAAAGCCAAAATTGTTTGGAGAACAATTGGTTGTATTAATGTAAAAAACTACGGCAAGGCTGGGACAAAAGAGCGGGAGGAACTTAAAGCAGGTTAAGGAAACTTCAAAATAGGAAAGTTAATTCACAACATGCGTATAGAAATGGGAATGACACAGCAGTAACTTGCAGAAAAAGTAGGGACCACAAAATCTTACATTTCTAAAATCGAAAACAATAGTAAAGAAGCTCGAATCTCTACCCTTCAAAGAATTGTTGATCTTGGTTTTGGAGGCCGGCTGGAAATAACCATCAAGATCTAAAGGATCCCGGGGGATCTCCACTTTCCGCACAGGATTTGAGGATTTTTGTAGGATAGGATTTTTTTGATATAGATACAAGTTTTTTCCTGAGGGCGCAGCTTATGAGACCTCCTGCCGAGGCTCCCTTTGCGATGGGGACCCCTACTGAGCCAAATCCGGTATATGTAAAATACTGGGAAGTATATTTTTAGTTAAAGGCTAATATTATGAAGATGAAACTCTGCAAAAACCAGGAATTGGTTGTGAAACCTGGAGCTGAGGATAATTGTTGTTAGCATTTACAGGCAAGGGTTAATGGAGAAACCACCTGCTCCGGCGGACGATATTAGGACATAAGGATACCGGAGGGTGATTCCATAATTCTGGATTTCAATAAAGCATACAACCATATTGTGCCTTTAACGGGAAATATTCCTGCCCTGTTCCCCCCTCTGAAAACAAGGTGACTCTTGAAATTCCAGCAGGGGGTGAAGGCTTTTTGTAAAAATTAAAATTCAGGGGTTAGGATTGAAAAAATCAATATTCAGGGAGTGTTATTCCTTGCTAACTAAGTTTTTTTTAATTATCGGAATCTCACCGCAAAGCATCCAATGGATGTTCTATAAAAGTTCCCTTGCCTTGCAAGGGAACAATCATCTTAAGAGGTTTTAGCTGTGAGCTCACGAAGCTCAAATTCCTTGGAATGAATCCCCATTGCTGAAGAATTCCATATCCCATTCAGAAATCGCAGTGCTATCGTTTAAAACATTTTTTTTGTCTAAAACCCGTAAACCACTGCCAATATAAAGGAGGATAGGTTATCTGTGGGAGCCATATCCCTGTCTAAAAATACATCTTCAGAAACGCTGTCCAGTCTTAACTCAGGCTTGATGGAAAGGTTTCCAAGGGTATAATTTCCTGTAAGGGTAAAATCCGTAGTGCTCACATCTGCTCCATACACAGGCCCGCCGTCTTCAAGTTCCTTGAAATATTCAGCTCTAAGACCCAGGGCAAAATTCTCGGTGGCTTTAAATTGAGGATACAAAGCGGCTCCATAAAATCCTTCGCCATCGGTGGTATTATAGGTGGTGTTCAGCCCAAGATAAAAAGCAGGGCTGAGATCCCATCCGGTGGTAAGATCTATTTGGAAAGTCCCTTCTGAATCCGGAGCCTGTTCTCCATAGATCAGATTCAAATAAGCACTGCCCGAATCATTGGAATACCCCAGTTGTCCCCCAAAGGAATAAAGGCCAAAGGGATTAAATTCTGTCCAGTCGGTTGGATTCATAATGGCCAACATCCCGCTCCAGTTATCATTGAAAGAGATATCTGCTTTAAGCCCGGTATGAGAAAATGGGCCGTAGGAAAACATATAGGAAGTGGAATAGTTGAAGTTGCCCACCGGGGAGATCACCTCATAGCCTAAAAATGTATTGAAGTTACCCAGGGTCAGTTTAACTTTATCGCTCACCATATAATACCCATATAACTGGTTGACAATATTGGTGGAAGGGCCCGAAAGAAAAACAGCATCTTCCCCTCTTGGTCCAAAAACCAGGTCGGCTACAAAACCAACTTTTTCGCCCTCATAGCCTAAAATAATATTGGCCATTCCTATGGCAAAACCAGGATCGTTGGCAAAGGAGGTTGCGGGTGCCTGTGGGGATCCTATTTCGTCTCCATTCTCATCATATTCAAATTTATTGAGGCCGTTAAAGTTGGTCCTGAAATAGGAATCTACAGCTCCACTTATGCTAAAATTTGACAAAACCCCTTCTCCGCCTTCAGTTTCCTGAGCGCTAAGGCTGCTATTTATCAAGCCAAAGCCGGCGATAAATAAAATTATTCGGATATTTGTAAATGTGATTTGTCTCATGATCTAAACTTTTTTGATTATTTGAAATGATTTGAACAAGGTTTTTGTTATGAAAATTGCATTTAGGAGCGCTCTGCAAAGCGCTCCTTTTTATTTGACAGGATTGTTTAATATTTTTTCTCGGACAAACCGAATTCGGCATAGGCATCCATCCCGTGTTCGTGAATATCCAGACCTTCTGCTTCCCCTTGGCTATCCATTCTCAAGCCCATTGTTTTCTTTATGAAATAGAAGATGAGAAATGCTGAAATACAGCAGAAAGCGCCAATTATCAAGATCCCGGTCAACTGGGTCAGCAACTGACCCCAACCTGCCAGGTTCCCAAAAACACCAACAGCCAGGGTACCCCAGATACCGCAGAGCAGGTGTACAGGAACGGCTCCAACCGGATCGTCCAGTTTTAATTTATCAACCAGTGCCACCCCAAGAACAATGACCACCCCGGCTATCAGCCCAATAAATACAGCATCCATGGGGGACATCTGATCTGCCCCTGCGGTAATTCCTACCAGGCCACCTAAAATTCCGTTCAGGAACATGGTAAGGTCATAATTCTTATACATAAAGGTGGAGACCAAAAAGGAGGAAATCCCTCCAGCCGCTGCAGCAAGGCAGGTGGTAACGAGGGTTAAGGAGGTCAGAGAGGGATCGGCAGATAATACAGAGCCACCATTAAATCCAAACCATCCCAGCCATAAAATAAAGACCCCGGCTGTGGCCAGTGGAATATTGTGGCCCGGAATGGCATGAGAGGTTCCATCCTTGCCAAATTTCCCGATACGTGCTCCCAACAGGTAAATCCCTATCAGGGCAGCCCATCCCCCAACGGAGTGAACCAGGGTGGAGCCTGCAAAATCATAAAACCCTAACTCATCCAGGAAGCCGCCTCCCCATTTCCAGGATCCTGCAATAGGATATACAAAGGCGAGGTAGATTATTGAAAAGAGCATAAAGCTGGTAAGTTTGATTCGCTCGGCAACTGCGCCCGATACAATGGTTGCTGCGGTTGCGGCAAACATTCCCTGAAACAGAAAGTCCGTATAATAGGTATAGCCTTCATTATAAGCCAGATCCAGAACCCCATCCACCATCGGGGGGTGCAGACCAAAAAGTCCAATAAAATAATCGGGGACAATCCCATAGAGGAAAGTTCCTGGATACATGAGGTTAAAGCCTATCAGGCTGTATATCAGAAGTCCGATACAGATTATAAAAACATTCTTAAATAAGATGTTAATAGCGTTTTTTTGACGGGTGAGTCCCACTTCTAAAAGTGAAAATCCGAGGTGCATGAAAAATACCAGGGCGGTACAAATCATCATCCATATATTGTTGGTAGTCAGTAAATCCATTGTTATTAGTTTTATATATAATTCATAATTTGATTGTTAGTTCAGGGAATCAGTTCCGCCTTCCCTGGTCCTAATCCTGTAGGCCTCCTCGATGGTGGAGATAAATATTTTGCCATCCCCAACCCCTCCGGTATAGGCTTTTTCGAAGATCACCTTGAGGGTCCTGTCTAAAAATTCATCAGAAACAACAATGGAAATCATCCTTCGCTGTATATCGCTGGTGCTATAGGAAACCCCCCGGTACACATGGCCTTGTTTTTCGTTGCCTACCCCGGTTACGTCCCAGTAAGTAAAAAAATTCACCCCTGTTTCATGGAGGGCTTTTTTTACTTCATCAAATTTTGACTTTCTGATGATAGCTTCAATTTTTTTCATAATTTATTGATTTAGGTTCGGGGTAAATTTAAATTAATAATTGATATAATCTAAAAAATAGGGGGTGAAACTATTAAAATTATCATTTTATAAAAAATAACCCCCTAATTTTAGGGGGTTATTTTAAAAATAGTGATTATTTTTTTAAAAAAGTAAAAAAAGAGGGGGAGTAAGATGTCCTTTGAGCAGGAAAATCCTGAAAATTACCCTGAAATTTCAGAAAATGTCCCTCCAAAAAGCAGAAATGAACATATGACCCTGATTTTTGGAACAAAAAACAACAGATATGAGCTAAAAAGTACGAAGAAGGAAAAAACATTGAGAGAGAGAAGTTCAATTCATGGGAAGCTGCAGGGTTCAAATTATTGACCCTGTACCGATTTGGGCAAACCGCCTTAATTCAGGAATTAAAATTTAAATCTTCCCCCTTTTAAGACAAGGACAACATTTTTTCAATGGGCAGAAGTGCTTTGCGTCTCAGGGTTTCATCTATGGTGATCTCAGGGAGTTCATCGCGCAAACACAGGTAGAGTTTCTCCAGGGTGTTCACTCTCATAAAGGCACATTCACTGCAGGCGCAGGTATTGTCTTCATGGGAAGGTGCAGGAATCAGGGTTTTATTTGGTATCTTTTTTTTGAGTTGGTGTAAAATGCCAGCTTCTGTCGCTACTATAAAAGTGTCACTCGGACTGTTTACGATATAATTTATCATCTGGGAGGTGGAACCGATACTGTGGGCCACCCTGAGAATTGAATCCTCGGATTCAGGATGTGCCACAATTTTAGCCTCCGGATATTCCAGGTGCAATTCAACTAATTTTTCCAGGGAAAATGCTTCATGAACAATGCAGGATCCATCCCAAAGCACCATCTCTCTTCCGGTTTGCTTGTTGAGATATGCCCCCAGGTTTTTGTCGGGAGCAAAAAGGATTGGCTGGTCTGCTGCAATGGAATTGATGACCTTGACTGCATTGGAGGAGGTACAAACATAATCGCTCATCGCCTTGATTTCCGCACTGGTGTTTATATAGGTCACCACCTTGTGATTTGGGTAGCGCTCCTTGAATCTCGCGAAATCCTCTGCCCCGCAATTATCTGCAAGGGAACATCCTGCACTCAAATCGGGAAGCACCACTTTTTTACCTGGGTTTAGAATCTTTGCGGTCTCGGCCATAAAAGATACCCCGGCAAAAACAATGAGCTCCGCGTCTGTTGAAATGGCTTTTTTGGCCAATTCCAAACTGTCCCCGACAAAATCAGCGATATCCTGAATTGCATCATCCTGGTAATAATGAGCCAGGATCACGGCGTTCTTTTCCTTGCGAAGCTTTTGGATCTCGGATATGTAAAATTCAGTAGTATTCATCAGTAGGGTTTTGAGGTAATTCTGAAAAATTATAACAGCATAAATAAAATTTCAGGATTGGGTTGTTGTTTCATCTCCATAGCTGTAAATCCTAAAAACTTCTATTTACTTTGCAAAAATACGCAAAAATAATACCCACAACTATCTTTCCGGAAAACTTAGAATTTAAAAGAGGGAAGAACCAAGTTAAATTGGAAGGGAGAAGTGCCGCTCTGGATAAATTGTAAAAGACTTGGCAGGATTCCCCCCGTGGGGGAACGGAATTCCTCAATGGATCAGCACCTCCAACCAGGTATTTTTAGGTCACCCTAAATGAGCTTCCCTCCTTTTTCTGGTCATCCAAAGAGAGCTGCCTGGCCTCGCAGGAATCAAAGGGTGCCTGCGCAATAGCAATTAGAGAAACAGGTGCCGGTTTTCATTTGGTTTGCGCACAAGTGAGTCGGGGTGATTCATCATTCTCTGTTATTCAGAATAATTGGCGGGGGGGGATTCGAGCGAGAATCCCTGAGATAAATTTTAATGCGCAGGTCATTATCCTAATTTCGAAAGGTATAATCCCACAAATATCGCAGAGAAACCTACTGTGATACTGCCAAAGGTGTAAAGTGCAAAATTGAAGTAGTCCCCGGATTTTAATAATCCCTGGTTTTCAACGGCAAAGGTAGAAAAGGTGGTAAAACCTCCGCAAAACCCGGTGGCCAGAAATAAGAGGGTATTGTTGGAGAGCTGCCCGGATCTAAGGGCAAGACCAAGAATAAACCCCAGCAGGAGACTCCCTGTGATATTTACCGCAAATGTGCCAAAGGGAAACGGAAAACCAGCAATATTTAGATTTTTTGAGATCAGGTATCGGGCAGCGCTTCCCAGACCCCCTCCCAAAAATACCAACAATAAGGCTTTCATTTTATTCTATGTTAAGCTCGCGGATCTCCAGATTAGGTACCGGCTTGTCAGAAACCGGGATGTAAATCTCCGTGATCCATTTGGCGGGATTTAGGGTTACCTCGGGATTGGTTTTGTAAATCTCAAAAGGAAGGCCCTCCGGAGTGGCCTGGAGGTTGTTGTTTTCAAGATAGTCATAAGCCTCATCCCAGGCTTCTTTTAAATTTTTGTAATCCCCTTTAAGAGTTGTTTTAACCACTTTTTGAATCGGCATCATGCCGTTCAGCACAGGGCTTTCAGAAGGGGTGATCACCAAACTGGGTGTAAATCTCCCTGCAGAGTAGATCGCATTGTTGTTCTGCTCATCCCATTGGTTATAAATCACAAAAGGATCGCCTTGAATGCTGATATTGTTTTTTTCCATATACCTGGAAACCTGCGTGATCATATCCCCCATCTTCAAATGGATCTGACTGATCTTTGAGGCTGTTGTCATATACATATAGAATCCCCCTCCAAATTGCGTGACCCCATCTACACTTATGGAATAGGTTTCCATTTTATCCAGGGTAACTAGTTTTAATTTTTCCAAACCCTCTGTGATCATAGGGCGCATCATTTGGGTATAGGAACTGTCCATAAAGGCAAATGCCAGTTTATCCATGAAAGATTGCCTGCCCTGGATTCCCCAGGTAACTTTGGTTCCTTCTTCAACCCGATCAAATTTCCAATAAACATCGCTGTTTGTCTCCCCGTACTTTGATGCAAAGGAGAGCTTCTGTTCAATGGCTGAGTCCGGGATTGCCTTTGTGGTGGTCATCCTGCCATCGCCCATGGTTTCACTTTTCCATGAGTAGCTGGCGCCCTGGCCACTGGTAGTATCGGAATAGGCGAGTATCAAATCATTCGTATTGTCCATCCAGGGACCCCATTCTTCCCAGTTTTTAAAATTGTTCACCTCATTAAAAACTACAGGGAGAGGAGCGGCAATGGTGGTGGATTCTTCTATTTGGTAATTTCCGTCTTTAGTGGCGATGTAAATCGAGCCTGCAATAAGTACAATTAAGATAAGAAAGAACAAATATTTTATTATTTTCATCTAAAACGGGGATTTTATCGTTCAATAGGCTAATATAGTTAAATTACAAGATGCTTATTAGTACATTTGCAGGAAAGATAAAAAATATATATTATGAAATTTAAATTCATTTTGACGCTGTTTTTGGCATCAACACTTTTATTTTCATGCAAGGATGAAAATAAAGAGAATCAGCTTGCTGAGAATGTAACCGGATCTGATTCTATTTTCGATTACAACGTGGAGCAATTTGCAGATATCAAGATCCTCCGGTATCAGGTTCCGGGTTGGGAAAACCTCAGTTTAAAGGAACAAAAACTCGTGTATTACCTGGTGCAGGCCGGTACCAGTGGCCGCGATATTTTGTGGGATCAGAATTACAGGCACAATCTTGAGATAAGGACAGCCCTGGAGAAGGTATTCAAAACCTATAAGGGGGAGAGGGAATCTGAAGACTGGAAGGCTTTTGAAACCTACCTGAAGCGCGTATGGTTTTCCAGCGGGATACATCATCATTATTCAAACGCCAAGATTAAACCGGATTTCACCAAAGACTATTTGGACACGCTACTGGCCGAGACCAAGACCGATTTTGCAGGGGAAGCCTATGAGGTGATCTTTAACGATTTGGATTCTAAAAAAGTGAATTTAGATCCTGAGCTCGGATTATTAAAGGGATCAGCTACAAATTACTACGGAGAAGATGTGACCGCGGCTGAAGCGGAAGCCTTCTACAAAACCAAAAAATCCCCGGATCCATTAAAACCCCTTTCTTATGGACTAAATTCCAAATTGGTAAAGGAAAATGGAAAATTGGTTGAAAAAGTATGGAAAAGCGGTGGCTTGTATGGTTCTGCCATCGATGAGATCGTGAAATGGCTTGAGAAAGCCCAGGGAGTTGCCGAAAACGAAAAACAAGCCAATGCCCTTGGATTGTTGATCAAATACTATAACACCGGAGATCTGCAGACCTGGGACGATTATAATGTTGCCTGGGTGGAAGCTACTGAAGGAAATATAGATTACATCAACAGCTTTATCGAGGTTTACAACGATCCATTGGGATACCGGGGCTCTTATGAAAGCATCGTGCAGATAAAGGATTTTGAAATGTCTAAAAAGATGAAGGTCGTTGAAGAAAATGTTCAGTGGTTTGAGGACAATGCTCCCCTTATGGAGGAACACAAAAAAGATTCGGTAGTGGGAGTTACCTTTAACACCGTAATTGTAGCAGGGGAGGCAGGAGATGCTTCTCCCAGCACACCAATCGGGGTCAACCTTCCCAATGCAAACTGGATCAGGGTAACCCACGGAAGCAAATCGGTTTCCCTTGGAAATATAACCGAGGCTTATGAACATGCCGGAGGTACCGAAATTCTACAGGAATTCGCCAACGATCAGCAGGAGATTGACCTGCAAAATCAATATGGGGATAAAGCCGATCAGCTGCATACCGCGCTGCATGAGGTAGTAGGTCACGCCTCGGGACAAATTAACCCGGGGGTAGGGGAAACCAAGGAAACCTTGAAGAATTATGCCTCTACAATGGAAGAAGGCCGTGCCGATCTGGTAGCGCTTTATTACCTTATGGATCCAAAAATTCAGGAACTCGGTCTTACCGATGACTGGAAAAAAACTGGAATGGCAGCTTTTGATGGATATATCCGAAATGGATTATTGACCCAACTCAGAAGGTTGAATGTAGGAGATGATGTGGAAGAAGCACATATGAGAAACCGCCAGTGGATCAGCGCCTGGGTATTTGAAAAAGGTCAGGCTGAAGGGGTGATCGAAAAAATTTCCAGAGAGGGAAAAACCTATTACAATATTAAAGATTATGATGCCTTACGTGAGTTATTCGGGGAATTGTTGAAGGAATCCCAACGTATTAAATCGGAAGGGGATTTTCAGGCAGCGAAAAATTTAGTTGAAAATTATGGAGTAAAGGTAGATCCGAAAATTCATCAGGAAATCCTGGATCGCAACGCTCAGTTTAAATCGGCTCCTTACAGTGGTTTTGTGAACCCTGTGCTAGTACCGGAATTGGATAAAAATCAAGAGATCACTGCAATAAGGGTATTGCAACCCGAGAATTTTACAGCGCAAATGCTGGAGTATTCTAAAAATTTCAATTTCTTGAAAGCAGAAGAAAAAGCTGTTGTGCCTCAATTATAAAATTTAGGATTCAGGATTTAAAAGTTCGAAAAAAGCCCCGTCAGTTTAAAACTGATGGGGCTCTTTTTTTTGAGAATTCTCACCCTTAAATTTCACACCTTGAATCCTGAAGGTTTTATTGGTTTAAAAAACCTTTGATAAAAAAGAGCAATAGTATGAAAAGCAGGAAACCAACCAGGACATATAAACTGCCTTTATAATATTTTCTATGCAGGGTAATATCTTTTCGGTAGCTGTAAATAATAACAACAACAAAACAGGCAAAAAATATTGCAGCAAAAATCCATTGGCCAGTACTAAACATTTTAATTATTTTTTAGCAAAGTTAGCTTTTTAAAACTTTTTCCTAATAGCGAATATAGACCTAAGATAAATATAAAAAGAGAGTGGTATGTAAATTTGAGGCATTGCCTTTATAAGACAATTATGTTAATCTCTTTTGGGTTTAATTCCCCGAGGCTTGGCTCGATTTTTAGAGGAAAATTTGAAAACGGATGAGTTTTCATTAAATAAAAAACTTTGTTCCTCTGGATGCCTCATGGGCTTGCCCCGAGGTAGTTCACTGTGGGATCCCTTGCTAATACCCTGGGCAAGCTGATTTATAATTAGAGAGAATATTTATAGATAGCATTAGAATTTGTATTTTTGAGTCACAGGGGTATGAAATGGATTTGCAATTGAGAAAAATAGCCTTTGTGCAGGAATTTTTGAAACATCAAAGTCAGGAGGCTATTGCACGAGATGAAAACCTGTTAAACAAAGAAAAGGAGCTAGCTCAAAGGACGGGATTCAGCAAAGGAGCGCAGAGCGATCCAATAGACGTGTTGAGCCATCCATGGAAGATTCTTAAAAAAATAGATTGCCCTTAAGGAAAACTGGTAAAATAAAGATTAGAGGATTCAGCCAGGATCTTGTTTGGCTGGGAAAACTTACCTTTAATTCTGAAAAAGGTATCTGTTTAAGACCTGCTGGATTGTCCTCTTTAAAAAACCCTCGGTAGGAAAACTACCGGAAATCAACCCCAAAACCATTTATAAAATCAGCTCAATATGAAAAGCAGCATAAAATCAGTAAAAGAATTCCACAAGGCCTATGGCCTGGGGATCAACGAAACCCCGGTTGTCAATTTAGGGGAAGCCAAGAACCTGCTCAGGTATAACCTGATGAAAGAGGAAAATGAGGAATACCTGGAAGCTGCAAATAACAACGATTTAATCCAGGTTGCCGATGCCCTGGGGGATATGCTTTATATTTTATGCGGCACCATCATTGAACACGGAATGCAATTGAAAATTGAAGAAGTTTTTCAGGAAATTCAGAGGAGCAATATGAGCAAATTGGCAGAAGATGGCAAACCTGTTTTACGGGAAGATGGCAAGGTACTAAAAGGCCCTAATTACTTCCCCCCGAATCTGGGGAAGATCCTGGGAATTTAGAATGACAGAGCTAAGGATTGAGAGATGCAGGGCAGGAAATTTATTTAATTCTTAAAGTCCAACGCTACATCTTTCCATTCAGAGAACCACAGGCAACGGGCCAGGTCAGGAGAATCCGTTTGGCATCAAATAGGATCAAAGTAAAAACCCTGCCAGGGTTTTAAATGCCTGGCAGGGTTTTTTTAGGTTTAATATAAACAGACCCGGGTCTATCTGACCTCATATCTCCAGCCAAATTTATCTTCGGCGAGATTGTATTGAATTTTCATCAGTTTATCCTTTAAAAATTTGGCATAGGAATCGGTGAGTACCGGCAATTCAAATTTTTCTCCCTTGAAACCAAAACCCTGAATAGAGGTGATCACAGCAGCAGTACCAGAGCCAAACATTTCTTTTAAAGAACCGTCCTTGGCAGCATTTATTATTTCAGTCACAGAAACTCTCCGAATTTCTACCGGAATATCGAATTCCCCGGCCAGGGAGATCAAACTCTTTCTGGTGATCCCGTCTAATATCCGGTCACTGGTAGGAGCGGTTACCAGGGTATCGTTTATCCTGAAAAAGACATTCATGGTTCCTGCTTCCTCCAGGTATTGGTGAGATTCGGAATCTGTCCATACAATTTGTTGGTATCCTTCTTCCTTGGCCAGTGCGGTAGGATAGAATTGCGCGCCGTAATTTCCGGCTGCTTTTGCAAAACCAACCCCTCCATCGGCGGCCCGACTGAATTTATCCGAAATTTTAACCCTCACCTCGCCATCATAATAGCCTTTAACGGGCGAACAAATTATCATGAATTTATAGTGGGTCGAGGGAGAAGCTCCAACTCCCGGTTCTGTGGCAATTACAAAAGGCCTTAAGTACAAGGCATTTCCAAATCCTTTTTTAATCCAGGCCTGGTCCAGTTTTAACAGGGCCTCCAAGGCGGGGAAAAAATATTCCTCCGGAAATTCAGGAATTGCCAGCCTCTTGCTGGAAATATTAATTCGGTCAAAATTATCTTTAGGGCGAAAAAGCCATATTTTATCGTGGTCGTCTTTAAAGGCTTTCATTCCTTCAAAAACTGCCTGTGCATAATGAAACACTTTTGCAGAAGGATCCAGCAACAAGGGTCCGTATGGTTTTACTTGAGGTGTTTTCCATTCCCCATTTTCATAATCGCACATCATCATGTGATCTGTAAAGGTGGCCCCAAAAGCTAGATGCTCAAAGTCAACGGAGGTGATCTTAGTGGTAGGGGATTTTACAATATCGAACTTAATGGAAGTATTATTTTTCATTATCTCTGGTTTAGATTACAAATTTACCGAAATAATAGTAGAATCATCCTCGAAACTTTTGGTAAATTTGTCAGGTTCCTAGGATTCAGTTCTAAATGTGAAACCCATCAATCAATAAAAACAATTAAGACCTCAATAGGAAAGGAGCAGTGCGGAAAATAAACTAAACCCCGATGAATAACCAATGAGATGGGGACAATTAAGATCGTACTATGAACCGGGCAGCGACGAAACAGGCTACCACCGCTGTTGATGAGTTCCCAATTGCATATGACCCCTAAAAAACAATAAAAATCCAGCTATGAAATAAGAAAAACCGGCACTCGATCTCTGCGCCAAGGAAGAAATGCTAATTAAAAAGGACCATTAAAAAACAATAAAAATCCAGCTATGAAAATACTAGTTGCCCTTGCAATCTCTGTTTTTACTCTTGTCTCCTGTAAGAATAGGGGGGCGGAGAATCTGAAAAAAGAAGAGGCAAAGGAGGTTTCCCAGGAGATGGTCTATGAATCTTATGGGGTGGAGATTTCCTCCGGAAACAGCCTTTCTCCAGCTGAGATGGCAGCCCGTTATCAGGATTTGAAAATTGGGGATAGCCTGGAGCTTAGTTTTAAAACAAGGGTGAACCAGGTATGCAAGGCTAAGGGATGCTGGATGACCCTGGAGCTGCCCGGAGAAGAGGAGGTGATGGTGAGATTTAAGGATTACGGGTTTTTTGTGCCCAGGGATATCGAACAAAAGGAAGTCCTGATACAGGGAAAAGCCTATATAAGGGAGGTTTCTGTGGAAGAACAACAACATTATGCCCAGGATAGCGGGAAAACAGCAGCGCAAATTGCAGCCATAGATCAGCCAAAAAGGACCTTGTCCTTTGAAGCGATCGGGGTGCTTATAAAGAAATAAAATTGGAGAGAAAAATAATTATTACCGGCGATGGGTCAACGACCATTCATTTGCCTGAATGGGATGAACAATACCATTCTAAATTCGGAGCCCTGCAGGAGGCCCGCCATGTTTTTATTCAAATGGGACTCTATAAGGTGCTGGAGCGGGAGGAGCTCTCTGAAATTTCGATCTTGGAAATTGGCTTTGGTACCGGTTTAAATGCTTTGGTCACCTGGCAGGAGGCAAATAAAAAAAAGCTGTTAATCAATTACACGGGGGTAGAGGCCTATCCGATCTCCTCAGAGGAGGTGGCACATCTCAATTTTGCCGGGATGCTGGAGGTGCCGGAGGCAGTTTCGGTTTTTAAAAAAATGCACAGCGCTGCCTGGGAAACCCCCCAGGCTATTTCAGATCTTTTCAATCTAACCAAACAGCAAAAATTTTTCCAGGAGATCACCGAGCTCAATACATATGATCTCATCTACTTCGATGCTTTTGGGGCAGGGGTGCAACCCGATCTATGGACAGAGGAGATTTTTGCGAAAATGTATAAAGCCCTACGCAATGGTGGGGTATTGGTGACCTACGCGGCAAAAGGCAGCGTGAGAAGAGCCATGCAGCAGGTAGGGTTTCTGGTGGAAAGGCTTCCCGGGCCTCCGGGAAAAAGGGAAATGTTAAGAGCGACAAAAAAATAGGTGCCCCCGGTGTTAAACCTGTAATAAAGTCTTGTGCGGCCTTAGGGTCTATGCCTACCTTGTCAAGAAAAAATGCGGGTATTAATAACAGGAGCAACTGGATTGGTGGGTTCCCACATCACCAAATTATGCCATCAAAAAGGAATTAAAGTTAATTATCTTACCACTTCCAAGGACAAAATAGAAGATCACCCGGATTACCAGGGATTTTATTGGAATATAGAGAACAGGGAGATCGATGACAACTGCTTTAAAAACGTAGATGCGATCATTCACCTGGCAGGGGCAGATATCGCAAAACGATGGACAAGCAACTATAAAAAGGAAATTATTGCAAGCAGAACCCAATCTGCCGATCTGTTATTGCAAAGCCTCAAAAGCTCCGGAAGCAAGATCCCCCGGCTTATCTCTGCAAGTGCCATAGGTAAATATCCTAGTTCCCTGGAGAAATTATATTTTGAAGATGATTCCTCCGCAGATGGATCTTTTTTGGGAGAAGTCGTGGGGCTTTGGGAGGCTTCCGCCGATAAATTCAAGGGTCTGGCAATGGAAGTCACCAAGATCCGAATTGGGCTTGTACTGGCCAGAGAAGGTGGCGCCCTGCCAAAGTTGAAGCAGCCTGTTTCCCTTAATATGGGAGCGGCTTTTGGCAGTGGAAAACAATGGCAATCCTGGATCCATATCGAAGACCTCGCCGGGATCTTTCTTCACGTTTTGGAGAATAAACTGAGCGGAGTTTTCAACGGGGTAGCGCCAGGCCCGGTGACCAATAAAGAAATGATGCAAGAAATTGCCGCGCAGCTAGACACCTCGATTTGGTTGCCCAATGTTCCAGCACTGGCCTTAAAGATAGCACTGGGGGAAATGGCGACAGTCCTGCTGTCCAGTCAATTGGTAAGCGGGGATAAAATTGAAAAAGCCGGGTATGAATTTGGGTATAAAAATTTGACCAAGGCTTTGGAGGATTTGCTCTAGGGACTTCCCGGAAAATTTCATTTTTGGCCCCTGGAAAATGGATTGATATTCTCATTAATTAATAGGGGAGCCTATATATCAGCCTCTGAGCTTCATAATATGGACGGGATAAAAATTTCACCCCCGGATATAGTGCAATTGAAAGACCCATTTGCCTTCAACTTTAATTCCCTCATATTAAAAAGAGGCTGCCAAGTAGCAGCCTCTTTTTAATATGAGGGAATCTCATCCAAAAACTCAAAACCTGTAATTATGCTTTGTATGCCTTCAGGTTAATGGTAAGTTCAATTTCATCATTGATAAATTTGTCTCCCAGACTGTCAAAAACAGATTTAGATCCGTAATTAACGCCCCATTTTGTGCGGTCAATAGAGAATGAATCACTTGTTAGCTCAAGAGTGTCCCCGTTCATTGTTATAGAAACAGGGAATTCAATATTCTTGGTTTCCTCTTTCATGGTAAGGTTCCCTTGCAACATTGTTTTTCCGTCTTTTTGACTAATTCCGGTTACCTCAAAGGTGGTGTTGGGATATTTTTCAACATTAAAAAAGTCACCTTCCTTTCCTTTGACGGTTCCCATTAAATGCTTTTCAAGTTTCAGTTTATCCTCCCCTTGCAGGTCAGTAACTTCCAGGGATTTCATATCAACTACAAAGGTTCCACTTTCGACAAGGCTGTCATTGGCTTTAAAAGCACCTTGGGACAATTTTATAGTTCCTGTATGTGTGCCAGTTGGTTTTTCACCTTTCCACTCAATTACTGAAGTAGTGGTGTCAACCAGGAATTCTATGGCTTCGGTATTTGCAACTGCAACTCCCTGAGCTTCAGAATTTGCTTCTTTGTTTTCATTCTTGCACCCTAGGGTTGCCATAGTTATTCCGGCAATCATAAAAAGATTAAAGATCGTTTTCTTCATTTTAAAAATAAATTAAATTTTTGTTAGGGACAAAACTACTGGTTTAGGCTTTAGGCCAGTCTTAAATGTTTATTAAATTATTGTGGTGACATTTTGACAATTTTTCAGACTTGGCAACAATTTTGACTTTAGCAGACTAAACAAAATTTGGCCAAGCATGAATAAAGATAATAATAATAAGACCAGCGATACTAACGGGGAGCTCAACCAGGACGAAACTCTTGAAAATCAGGCAGAAGAAATATTGGATGACGCTTTAGAGGATGTGGAAGAGCAGGTGCAGGAGGTGGAAGAACTCTCTGAATTGGAACAATTAAAATTGGATCTTGAGAAAGAGAAGGATAAATTCCTAAGGCTTTTTGCTGAATTCGAAAATTATAAGAGGCGTACTTCCAAGGAGAGGATTGAATTGTTTAAAACCGCAAATCAGGAAGTCGTGGCAGCCATGTTGCCGGTTTTAGATGATTTTGACAGGGCCTTAACCGAGATGAAGAAAGCCAAGGACAAAAACCTGCTCAAGGGAGTGGAGCTCATTCACAATAAATTCCGGGAAACATTAAATAACAAGGGATTGGAAGCAATGGATGTGAAGCAAGGCGATTCCTTTGATGCCGATGTTCACGAGGCCATTACCCAAATTCCTGCCGCATCAGAAAAATTAAAGGGAAAGATAGTGGATGTGGTGGAACGCGGTTATAAGCTGGGCGACAGGATCATTCGCTTTCCTAAGGTAGTGACAGGGAAATAGTCGCTTTAGAAATTTACAAAATTACAAGATGAAACAGGATTATTACGAAATACTAGGAATATCAAAGAATGCAACGAGCGCCGAGATCAAGAAGGCGTATCGAAAAAAGGCAATAGAGCATCATCCAGATAAAAACCCGGGGAATCACAAGAGTGAAGACCTGTTCAAAAAGGCTGCCGAAGCTTACGAGATTTTGAGCAATGATGACAAGCGGGCCAAATACGACCGTTACGGGCACCAGGCCTTTGAAGGTGGTGGCGGCGGTGGTTTTGGCGGCCATGGCATGAACATGGATGATATTTTCAGTCAATTCGGCGATATTTTTGGCAGTGGATTTGGCGGGGGCGGTTTTAGCGGTGGTGGCGGAGGCCAGCGCCGTGTAAAAGGGAGCAATCTGCGCATAAGAGTAAGCCTGACCCTGGAAGAGATAGCCAATGGGACAGAGAAAAAAATAAAGGTCAAACGAAAAGTACAGGCCCCGGGAACTACCTATAAAACCTGTTCTGCCTGTAATGGAATGGGGCAGGTAACACGTATTACAAATACTATTTTAGGCAGGATGCAAACAGCCGCTCCCTGCACGAGTTGTGGAGGTGCCGGCCAGATAATAGATAAAAAACCTGCGGATGCAGATGCTCAGGGTCTGATATCCAGGGAAGAAACGGTTTCTATCAAAATCCCTGCAGGGGTTGAAGACGGGATGCAGTTAAAGGTTACCGGGAAAGGGAATGATGCCCCGGGAAACAGCGTACCGGGCGATTTGCTTGTGGCCATTGAAGAAAAGCCACATGACTCCCTGCAACGTGAAGGGGATAACCTGCACTACGATCTCTATATCAGCTTTTCTGAAGCCGCGCTTGGGGCTTCAAGGGAGATCGATACAGTTACGGGAAAAGTGCGTATCAAGGTCGATGAAGGTACCCAGTCCGGTAAGATCCTGCGTTTGCGCGGAAAAGGAATTTCCAATCTGAATGGATATGGAAAAGGAGATTTGCTGGTTCATGTAAATGTATGGACCCCAAAGACCTTAAACCGAGAGCAAATGGACTTTTTTGAAAAAATGTCAACCGACGAAAATTTTCAACCCAACCCTGAAAAGGGAGATAAATCATTTTTTGAGAAAGTAAAAGATATGTTTTCTTAAAGGCCAGCCTTTAAGAAATATTTTATATATTTGAGTATCACTAACATTTGGTGAGCATTTTTCTTTTTCACAACATTTTTTTTCCCATCCTTGATTTAGTTTAAGGGTGGGTTTTTGTTTTTTTTAAAATCCGGTTTTAAGGGGTGCTGATAAAATAATATTTATGTGATGCGGCTTTTGGGCTATTTCAATATATTTGACTTTTAAAAAAAATTTATGGGCAATTTCCTGGTAGCAGAAAATATTTGTAAAAATTTCGGTGATTTTAGAGCCCTCAATGATGTTTCCATCAGCATTCCAACAAAAAGTATTTTCGGATTATTGGGGCCGAACGGGGCCGGAAAAACAACCCTGATCCGAATTGTCAATCAAATAACCATGCCGGACAGCGGGAAGGTCTATTTAGACGGAAAACCGCTGCATCCGAATGATGTAGGTAAAATAGGGTATTTGCCGGAGGAGAGGGGATTGTATAAATCTATGAAAGTGGGGGAGCAGGCCCTGTATTTGGCCAGGTTAAAAGGACTTTCAAAGGCCCAGGCAAAAGAGCGGTTGGAATACTGGTTTAAAAAACTGGAGATCACCCATTGGTGGGACAAGAAAATTCAGGAACTTTCCAAAGGAATGGCCCAAAAGGTGCAATTTGTGATCACCGTGCTCCACCAGCCAAAATTACTGATCTTTGACGAGCCCTTTAGCGGTTTTGACCCGGTGAACGCCGAGATCATTAAAAATGAAATCCTCCAGCTGCGCGAGGAAGGCGCAACGATCCTGTTCTCTACCCATAGAATGGAAAGTGTGGAAGAACTCTGCGAATATATGGCACTAATCCATCTGGGTAATAAATTGCTGGATGGAAAGGTGGCCGATATCAAAAGAGAATATAAATCCAATACCTTTGAGGTGGGATTGACCGCCAGTGACGAACCCGCACTATTAAACGAATTAACCGCCAAATTCAGGGTGGGAAAAGCTACTTTTAAAAGCATTACCAAGGATCTGAAACTGAGTATTCAAATAGCGCCTGAGGCCTCCCCTAACGAGCTGCTTTTGTACCTCCTGACAAAGGCCAGGGTAAACCATTTTGTGGAAGTAATCCCTTCTGTTAATGATATTTTTATTAAAACCGTGACTGACAATGCGTAATTTAGGACTTATCATTCAAAGGGAATATAAAGCAAGGGTACGGAATAAGACCTTTATTGTAATGACATTTTTGAGTCCTCTGATTTTAGTGGGGATGATGATGCTCGTGGCATACCTTGCCACGCTCAACAACTCTGAAGAGCATCAGATTGGCATAAATGATTTGAGCGGGGTCTTCCAAAACGAATTCAGGGATGCCCCGGGGGTCAGCTTTATAGAGCTATCCTCCCTTTCTCTGGAAGACGCCAAAGCCCTGGTGTTGGAAAAAGAATATTACGGGCTGTTGCACATCCCGGAGATGGAGGACAATTTTGAACTGGCCAAATCGGTCCGGTTTTTTGCAAAGGAATCGCCATCGCTGGATATTCTGCAGCAAATGGAACAAATAGTATCCCAAAAGCTCAACACCCGGGAGCTCCTTGAAAGGGGCGTGGATATTTCCAAAATTGTATCCGCAGAAACCCCCGTGAATATTCAGATTCAGAACTTTGAGGGCATCCGCACCTCAAAAATGTCCAATTATGTCAAGATGTTCTTTGGAGGCGTCGCAGGCTATTTGCTTATGATGTTCATCATTATTTACGGGAATATGGTGATGCGCAGCGTTATTGAAGAGAAAACCAACCGGATTGTCGAGATTATCGTGTCTTCGGTAAAACCCATTCACCTTATGTTGGGAAAGATTCTGGGGACTTCCCTGGCAGGCATTACCCAATTTGCCATCTGGGTAGTTCTCGGGACCATACTCCTGTTTGTGGCAGCTTCGGTAACCGGCATGGATCTGATTTCAGCCCCGCCCTCCCACGCCCAGAAAGGTCTGGAGCAAATGTCCTCCAATGAGATGCAACAGCTCCTCGGAGATATTTCCAATTTGCCTATAGGCTCCCTTATAATCGCATTTCTGGGTTATTTTATCGGGGGGTATTTCCTCTATAGTGCGATCTACGCCGCTATTGGCGCAGCAGTGGATTCAGAGACCGATACCCAGCAATTCATGTTCCCCATAATTTTGCCTTTAATGCTCGGGATTTATGTGGGTTTCTTTACGGTAATTGAAAACCCACATGGCAGCGTTGCCACCATTTTTTCCATGATCCCCTTAACCTCTCCCATTGTGATGCTTATGCGAATTCCCTTTGGAGTTCCCTGGTGGGAATTGTCAATCTCTTTCCTCTTGCTACTACTCACAAATGTTGGCGTAGTATGGCTTGCGGCAAAAATTTACCGGGTGGGTATCTTGATGTACGGAAAAAAACCCACCTATAAGGAGTTGTATAAATGGCTTAAATATTAACCTATGCAAAGGGGAGTAGACCAGGTAAAAGAAGTAATAGAAAACAATATTTGGAGCAAGCTACTTGAATTTTTCAGGATTGACATTCTGAGTTTTGAAAGCGGCGGGAACCAAATAAAAATTACCGTGGGCCTGATCTTACTTTTGATATTTGCCTTTGTGATCACCAGTATTTTTCTGCGCGGAATTCGCATTTTATTGACCCGGAAACTTCAGGAGAATGACAGGCTAAAATTTATAAGTGTATTTAAATTTATAAAATACCTGGTCTATCTCATCGTGGTCATCCTCACCCTTAGTTCGGCAGGTATTGATATTACCATACTTTTAACAGCCTCTGCGGCATTTTTTGTCGGTTTAGGATTAGCTTTGCAGGATCTTTTTCAGGACATGATAGGCGGGTTGTTTATAGTAATTGACAAAACGCTTTTGGTAGGGGATATCATTGAAATAGAAGGAAAAGTTGGAAGGGTCATTGAAATTAAATTGAGAACCACCCGGGTTTTGACAAGGGATGATAAGATCATGATCATCCCCAACCATAAATTCATGAGCGATATTATTCTGAATTACACCCAAAACCACGTAACCACTCGTGAATCCGTAAAGGTGGGAGTGGCCTATGGAAGTGACACCCTAAAGGTAAACACCATTTTATTGGAATGTGCTTCGAATCAGGAGGGAATTGTCGAAACACCAAAACCCTTTGTGCTTTTTGAAGATTTTGGGGATTCAGCCCTGGTCTTTGTGTTGCATTTCTTTGTGAGTGACAGTTTTGTGGATCCAAAAATAAAAAGTGAACTTCGGTTTAAAATAGATCAAAAATTCAGGGAAAACAATATCAGTATTCCTTTCCCACAGAGGGACCTGCATATGTTTTATCCTCGTAATCCATCGCCTGACAAACCGACGCCCGATGAAACATTTTTTTAAGAACCTTTTATTCCTGGCTGCCTTGGGAATGGGATCCGGGGTCCACAGCCAATCTACCGATCTGGCCAGGATCGAATACACTTATTTCCCCCAGTCCAATTCCGATAACTCCTTCAGGAGGTTCAAGAGTTTTGTGAATTTCCCTATTGAGCTAAACGATAAGGGGGCCTATCTGATTCCCGGGGTGCAATATCAAAACATCAATTTAAAATATCAGGATCCTGCCCTTTTCAATACCTCAGATTTGGAGCGGTTCCAGTCTTTTACCTTTAATCTGGGATACACCTTTAAAATAAATGAGCACTGGCGTTTTGGGGCTCAAGGCGGAATTAAAGTGGCCTCCAATTTTGAGCAAAGTAAGATTATCTCAGACGATATGGTGTATACCGGGGCAGTGTATTTCATTAAAATAAAGGAAGAGCAGCGCTTTATTGAGCCGACGCGTTTAATCCTGGGTCTGGACTATTCCACTACCTCCGGGATCCCTTTTCCATTGCCCATAATCAACTATTACAAACGATTTGACCCCAAATGGTCCTATAGCCTGGGGGTACCGAAAACCAACCTGAAATATTATTTTAACGAGAAGAATTCCATGCAGGGATTCATTACCCTGGACGGTTTTTTCGCGAATGTGCAGGACAATTTTGAGGTTAGTCCTGATACCCCGGGCTCAAGCGCCCTGGCTCAAAGCGTTTCCATGACAATACTGCTTTCCGGATTGGGATATGAGTACAATTTTACAAAGCATCTTTCTTTTTATATCTATGGGGGACATACCCTTATAAACGATATAAAATTACGAAATGCCAATCGGGACAAAGTCTATACTATTAATGATACAAATTCATTTTACGGCCGCACAGGCCTCAAATTTAATATTCTATAATGGCAAAAATTTTAATCATAGAAGATGAAGCGGCTATCCGCAGGGTACTTGTAAAGATCCTTTCCGAAGAAAACAACACCTATTTGGTCGAGGAAGCCGAAGACGGCCTGGTGGGAATGGAAAAAATAAAGGATGACGAGTATGACCTTGTCCTTTGCGATATAAAAATGCCCAAGATGGATGGGATCGAGGTGTTGGAAGCCATCAAAATACTGAAACCGGAGGTGCCCGTGGTGATGCTCTCCGGACATGGCGATCTGGATACCGCAGTACACACTATGAAATTGGGTGCCTTCGATTATATTTCAAAACCCCCGGATCTGAACCGTTTACTCAATACGGTCAGAAACGCCCTGGATCGGAAAAAACTGGTGGTGGAGAACACCCAGCTCAGGAAGAGGATAGGTAAAAACTATGAAATGATCGGCAACTCCCCGGCGATCTCAAAAATAAAGGACCTTATTGAAAAGGTGGCCCCTACAGATGCCCGGGTCCTTATTACCGGGCCCAACGGCACCGGAAAGGAACTGGTAGCACACTGGCTGCACCAAAAAAGCAATCGCTCCGGCGGGCCGATGATCGAGGTGAACTGTGCCGCGATCCCATCGGAATTAATTGAAAGCGAATTGTTCGGACACGTAAAAGGAGCCTTTACCTCTGCCGTGAAGGACCGTGCCGGAAAATTCGAGGCTGCCAATGGCGGCACCATCTTTCTGGATGAGATTGGCGATATGAGCCTTTCTGCCCAGGCAAAGGTGCTGCGGGCACTGCAGGAAAATAAAATTTCCCGGGTGGGCAGTGACAAGGATATTAAGGTGGATGTACGGGTTATTGCAGCTACAAACAAAGACCTTAAAAAGGAAATAGAGGAAAAGAGATTCAGGGAAGATCTGTACCACCGCCTGGCGGTTATCCTAATTGAGGTCCCGCCCTTAAACCAGCGCAAGGAAGATATCCCCCTGCTTGTGGATTTTTTTAGCGAGAAGATCGCGGGGGAGCAGGGGACCAATAAAAAGGAATTTACAGAGGGTGCCATCGAACTTTTGAAAAAATATGACTGGACCGGCAATATCAGGGAACTCCGCAATGTAGTGGAACGCCTGATTATATTAGGGAGTGAAAAGATATCGGAGGAAGACGTGAGGCTTTTTGCCAGTAAATTTTAGACAGCAGGAAACAGGCTGATCCCGGGGGTCTTTCAAATGGAGATTTTAAAAAAAAATTATTCCCGGAGCGAATGGGGGATGTATCTCAGGAAATACATGGTATCCCCGCTGGGGTGGGCCCATTTATTGAACAGTTCAAAACCAAATCGTTGGTATACCACCGCATTTTGCCGCATCCTGGTCTCGGCATATAAGGGCAGTTTATATTGCTCGGCCTGCCGGTAAAATTCATCCTTCATTTCTTTTCCAACCTGGGTGTCGGCTCCCCTGGCATCGGCCAGGATACCCCAAAACCAGCAATAGAGATATTCCCCTTCCGAGGGGCGTTGGTCTTTGATGTGTTTTTGGCTTTTTAATAGATTAAGGGCATTTCTAAATCCGGTAACATGGATCAAAAGGCCTAGCTGTTCGGGAATATTCTTCCAGAAATTGTCATCCTTTTTGCTGGTTTTAAACAAAATGGCGATTCCCTTGCCGTTTTCAGAAATGATAAGGGCATCTTTTTTAATTGCCTTTTCCACCATATGGGTGGCCAGGTAGTGAAAGCGCTGCTCCCTTTTGGAATCGTCTTTTACAATCTCCAGAGAAGTAGGAATTTCCTTCAATAAAATTGCAACCTTCTCAATTACTTCTGCTTTATCCAAGATGTTCAATTTAAAGGCGAATATAAAAAATGTCTTTTAAAGATCGTATATTTAGCACTGAATATATTTAAAAATGAAGAAAATAGATTATTCACAGTTTAAGGTAAAAGGCGATATTAATCTCCAAAATACATCCACTTCCTTCGATTTGGGAGCCCAAAAGAAAAAGATCGAAAATCACCTGGAAAAGACCCGGGTAGACCTGGGCAAGTGGCAGGATAAACTCTATGCCCATGCAAAACACTCGGTATTGGTGTGTTTCCAGGGCATGGACACCTCCGGAAAAGACAGTGCCATCCGGGAGATTTTCAAGGACTTTAATTCGCGCGGGGTGGTAGTCCACAGCTTTAAAGTGCCCTCCTCCCTGGAATTAAAGCACGACTACCTCTGGAGGCATTACCTGGCCCTTCCCGCCCGCGGAAAATTCGGGGTTTTTAACCGTACCCATTATGAGAATGTGCTGATAACCCGGGTTCACCCGGAATATGTGCTGCGGGAAAACCTGCCCGGGGTAACTGGTATTGACGATCTCAACGACGGCTTTTGGGAAAGGCGTTTTGAGCAGATCCGGAATTTCGAGGAGCACCTGGTAGCCAACGGAACCATACTCTTTAAATTTTTCCTGCATATCTCAAAAGAAGAACAACGGGAACGATTATTGAGACGTTTGGAGGAACCGGATAAAAACTGGAAATTCTCCCCGGGGGATCTGACGGAGCGCAAATTATGGGACGAATATCAGACCCGGTACGAAGATGCCTTTAACCGGACTTCCAAGCCACGGGCGCCCTGGTATGTAATTCCCTCGGATGATAAGTCTACCGCCAGATACCTGATTGCGAATATCCTTTTGGAGGAGTTGTCAAAATATACCGAGGTACAGGAACCCGAGATGGCTCCCGAATTATTCAGGAATTTGGAAATTTATAAAGACCAGTTGAAAAAGGATTGAACATAGATTCCGGCCTTTGCCGCTCAAATTACAGTTAAAACCAAAACCAGCACCCAGAATGAAGAAGATCGTTTTAGTTAGCCTCGCATTATTTTTCAGCCAGTTGAGCCACTCTCAGTTAGACCCTGCACAAATAGATTCCCTGGAGATCAGGAAAATTTACGACATGAGTCTTTTAAACGGGAAGTCGTATTTTTGGCTGGAGCATCTGTCTCTAAAGATCGGAAACAGGCTTTCCGGCTCGGTAGGCGCGCAGCGGGCAGTGGAGTATACCAAAAGGGAATTGGAATCCCTCGGGCTTGACAAGGTTTGGTTACAACCTGTAATGGTGCCAAAATGGGTGCGGGGCTCCAAAGAATTTGCCTATGTGGAAACAGCCCCGGGCAGTTCCCGCAACATCAATATCACCGCCCTGGGAGGCTCGGTAGCCACCCCCGCTGGAGGCACCAAAGCCCAGGTGTTGGAGGTGCAGGGGATTGAAGATCTCGCCCGCTATGGAGAGGAGCAGATAAGGGGAAAGATCGTCTTTTTCAACCGCCCAATGAGGGCCAGTATGATAAGTACCTTTGAAGCCTACGGCGGGGCAGTAGATCAGCGCTATTCCGGAGCGGCCCAGGCAGCAAAATACGGGGCGGTGGGAGTCCTGGTGCGTTCCTTGAATTTAAGACTCGACGATTTCCCACATACCGGTACCATGAGTTACGGGGAGCTGCCAGAGTCTGCCCGCATTCCCGCAGCAGCAATAAGTACGAACGATGCGGAATATTTAAGCGGGCTTTTAAAGATAAAAAAGGATTCCGAGGTGTATTTTAAAATGAATTGCCAGGAATTTCCGGAGGTGGAGTCCTATAATGTCATCGGCGAGCTAACAGGTTCCCAATTCCCCGAGGAGTATATCGTGGTGGGCGGACACCTGGATTCCTGGGATCTGGGGGACGGCTCCCACGATGATGGGGCAGGGGTAGTACAGTCCATGGAGGTGTTACGGCTTTTTAAGGAATTGAACCTGAAACCAAAACGCAGTTTAAGGGTGGTGCTTTTTATGAACGAGGAGCATGGCCTGAGTGGCGGAAAGAAATATGCCCAGGTAGTAAATCAGAAGAAGGAGAATCACATTTTTGCCCTGGAGAGCGATGCCGGCGGCTTTGTGCCCCGGGGATTTTCATTTGAAGGTGCTAAAGCACAATTTGAGCAAATCCTGGGATGGAAAGCGCTATTCAAGCCCTATCTCATCCATTATTTTGAACAAGGGGGCAGCGGTGCGGATATTGGCCCTTTGAAAAATGGCTCCACCCTGCTGGCAGGCCTGGCTCCTGATTCCCAACGTTATTTTAACCACCATCATTCCGCCAACGATACCTTTGATCATATCAACAAAAGGGAATTGGAATTGGGGGCGGCAACCATGGCCTCCCTTATTTATTTGGTCGATACCTACGGGATCAGTGGCAGCGAGCCCTCGCAGAGCCCCGGCCTTTAAAATTGCCCAGGGCATCTGCCTCTGAGCGGAGGCCCCCCCCCGCGCGGAAACCAAACCAGCCTGAATAACTCATGGGGAAGGAGGGGCAAGAATCCCGCAACCCCGGAGTCCGGGTCATAAAACAAGCCGGCAACCAGCCCAGCCCGGGATTCCACCCGCGCGCAGCCTGGGGATGCTTTCTCCCTCAAAGGCTCCCAAAAAAGAAAGGGTACCCCAAAGCCTTATGCCACTCAAATCCTCGCTCTGGGCGGGACTAAATTAAAACCGATTTCAATTCCCTGGGAGCCAAAACCTGTTATCTTTGCTGCTCAAAAATCAGCATTTTGCAATTATCTGCATATACCAAAGAATTCAATACCAATTTAAACATTGCCTTCCCTGTTATGATGGGGCAGTTAGGCCATGTGATGGTGGGATTTGTAGATAATGTAATGATAGGAAGACTGGGGGCTGCCCCCCTGGCCGCAGTGTCCCTGGGAAATAGCCTTGTGTTTATCGCCTTGTCCCTGGGCATCGGGTTTTCCTTTGCCATTACCCCGCTGATCGCGGAGGCCGACGGGGCTTCCAATATTGAGAAAGGCAGGAGTTATTTTCACCACGGCATACTCCTGTGCGGGGTGAACGGGATCCTCTTGTTTCTGCTGCTGCTCCTGGCAAAACCCATTTTATATTACCTGGATCAGCCCCCGGAGGTGGTGGCCCTGGCCATTCCCTATCTCGAGATCGTCGCCTTTTCCATGATCCCGCTGATGATCTTCCAGGCCTACAAACAATTTGCCGACGGGCTTTCCCAAACCAAATATGCCATGTATGCCACTTTAATTGCCAATCTGGTAAACGTGGTATTCAATTACCTGCTTATCTATGGGATCTGGATCTTTCCACGGCTGGAGCTCAAAGGAGCCGCAATTGGCACCCTGATCTCCCGGTTCTTTATGCTTTGGTTTATCTGGGAGATCCTTCGCAGGAAAAAGAAATTCAGGGGGTATTTTATCTGGACCAAAAAGGAACTTTTTAAAACAGCTATTTTCAAGCGTCTGCTGGCCCTGGGATTTCCTTCGGCCCTACAGATGTTTTTTGAGGTGGCCATCTTTGCCGGTACCGTATTTCTGGCGGGCACCCTGGGCACCAATCCGCAGGCGGCAAATCAAATAGCGCTCAACCTGGCCTCGATGACCTTTATGATCGCGGTGGGCCTTGGAGTTACCGCCACCATTCGGGTCGGAAACCAAAAAGGATTAAAACATTATTCCGATCTGAGACGCATTGCCTTTTCCACCTTTTTACTGGTGTTTTTAATTGAAGCAGTATTCGCCCTTGGGTTTATCCTCTTAAAAGATCTGCTGCCTACCATCTATATAGACAATCCCGAGGTGATAGCCCTTGCCGCGCAATTGCTGATCATCGCCGCCTTGTTTCAGCTAAGTGATGGGTTGCAGGTGGTGATCCTGGGTGCCCTGCGCGGCCTGCAGGACGTAAAGGTTCCCACCCTTATTTGTTTTATCGCCTACTGGATCATAGGTTTCCCCATATCCATATACTTTGGAAAAGCAGAACACCTGGGCTCCAAGGGAATCTGGCTGGGTCTTTTGGCAGGGCTAACAGCTTCGGCGGTAATGTTGTACTTTCGGTTTAATTATCTGAGCAGGGAACTGGTAGAGAAGGAAAATTTTGATTTTAATTCAAAATCCCTGAGCAAACCCGAAACTTAGAGCCTGCCAGTCATTTTAGCTTTGAAATTTAATCGCATTTTTTTTAAATGAATACTAACCACCAAAACTGATACTATGGACTTTCCGAAATTCCTTTTAGGGGATAACACCGATTTTCCCGATGCTATTTTTGTAATTCATACCGAATATCCCCGGTTTATAATCAACCTCGAAAACGATGATGTGGAGTGGTTGGAGGATTTTGATCAAAACGACGAAAAAGAACTGGCCACCCAGGCAGAAGACCTGATTGTCCAGGCAAGTGAATTTTACGATCGGGAAGTTTCCCGATACGATGAATAATAGATTTTATGGAACAGATTCTTGAATCGGACAGGGAATTATTCCTGTTTTTAAATAATTTAGGAAATACCTCCTGGGATGCTCTCTGGATGCTTATCACCTATAAATGGACCTGGATCCCATTTTACGGCTTCCTCCTCTATCTGATCTATAAAAAATTCGGGGCTAAGGGCACCTTGATCACCTTGGTGGTGATCGCCCTTTTGATAACTGCCTCAGACCAATTGGCAAATGTTTTTAAACACGGATTTGAGCGCCCGCGGCCTTGCAGGCAGGAAGGGGTCATGGAGTATGCCCGTTTTATCGCCGAGCGTTGCGGCAGATTTGGGTATTTTTCTGCCCATGCGGCAAGTTCCACCGGCCTGGCGGTATTCCTTGGCTTGCTCCTGAAGGGGAATTACCACAAAATGCCTTATCTGATGCTTCTCTGGGCGGCAGTGGTTTCCTATAGCCGCATTTATGTGGGGGTGCATTATCCTTTGGACATTGTGACGGGCATGCTCATCGGAGCACTTCTGGGCTATCTTTTCTACCGCCTACATTGCTTTTTGGCCCAAAAATTCAGGGTGCAATTTTAGTAGCAATATAAAAACTTCGGATCAGCCTGGAATTTTTCCTTTTGGAGATGACAGGGTTCAGGTTGTATTGCTCCACATACCTCAGGGTGTAGTCCTTGAAGGGAACTTTCCAATCTGGATTGGTCTCTTCCGATACGAGAATCCCAAAAATGGGGCCCAGGTCGGGGTGGATCCCTTTTTCTAGCTCCAGCAGGGGGATAGGCTCCCCAAAGGCCCAGATCAGTTCCGGAAGCAACCCGCTCAGCTCGTAGATCTCGATATTTTCAGCTGTTTTATAAGCCCTGAGATCCGCGAGATTTGGGGAATTTTGCTCAGGACTGATCAGTTTTAAAAAAGGAAAGCCCAGGAGTATCAGCAGTAGGATCATCGAGGCCTGCAGCGCGAACAACCTTTTTATGCGGGTTTTTAAGAGGGCATAGATAAATCCGAGGCCCAACAGGATAAAAACAATGCTGAATAGTATAAACAAAATCCTCATTTCCCATAGGGCTTCTCCCAGGGCGTAATAAAATACGAAAGGCAGCGCGAGGGAGATCAGGGTCAGTAGGATAAAATTGAGATAGACGGGGAATTTCTCCATTTTGGATAATCTCAGGTGGAAGTCTTTAATTACATATTCCACGTAGAAGGCAGTAGTAACGGCCAGGGGTATGATGGCAGGAAGCAGATACCGACTTTTCTTCTCGGGAATTATCGATAATAAAACCACGGAGATCAAACTCCAGAGCAGGTAGAACTGGTAGGCCTTGAGATTGGAAACCCTGGACTTTAAATAGGGGTAAAAAAGGCCGATCATAGCGGGAATGGCCCAGGTGCCGCTTTGGATAAAGAAATTCCAATAATACCAAAAGGGCCGTACATTGTAAGAAAACCAGCGGCTACTCTCCTGCTGGGCGATCCTGGAAAAGGCCTGGGGATCATAATGATGCACCAAAACGGTCCACCAGGAACCCACGAGTATTCCCACTACCATAAAAATAAACAAAAGGTTCCATTTAGATTTCAGGTCCTTTATTTTATAAATAACGCAGTAGCTGATCAAAAATGGGAGGAACAGGGCGTATAAAGATACCGGGCCTTTGCTTAAAAGGGAGGCGCCAAAAAACAACCCGGCAAGCAAGGCATACCACCCTTGGTCTTTTTTGGAGCTTAGCATCAGCACAAAGCAATAGCAGCAGCCCATCATAAAAAAATGGGTAAAAATATCCCACTGGCCTTCCCTTCCCAGGGCGATGATAAAAAAGGAGCTCATCAGGATTATGGATGCCCCAAAGGCCAGGGATCTATGTATGTTTAGCTTCAACTGGAGTTTATAAAAGATAAGAACCATCAGCAGGGCGCTCAGGGCTGCAGGCAGTCTATAGGCAAAAAGGTTTTCAATCCCGAAAAGCCAGGCAGAGATCGCAGTTAACCAGGTGGGCAGTGGTGGTTTTTCATACCGGGGCAGCTCGTTCAGGGTAGTGAAGATCCAGTTGTTATGAGTGAGCATTTCCCGTGCGGTTATAAAATTCCGGGCCTCCATGATATTGACAAACAAAGCCTCCAGGTTGGTGAGGAAGATAAGTGCTCCTAAGAGAATCAACAGGGGGAAATAGGGAAAATTTTCAGAGTTGTATTTGGGCATATTTTCGACTTAAAATGATGTTTCTCGTATAAATAACACTTCCTATTATATGGCCGAGAAACAAGACCGGGTCTTTCCTGATAACGGCATAAACTAAAATCATCATGGCTCCTATCAAACTCAGCAGCCAAAATCCCAAAGGCAGCACAGATTCCTTGAGGCGCTCGGAAACAATCCACTGGTAGAGGAAACGCAGGTTGAAGATAATTTGTGCGGCAGATCCCAGGATCAGTAACCACAAGGGAATGGCCTCATTAAAAAGCAGCTTTTGTATGTCGTAGGTATTGTTGTTATAGGAATAAATGACAAGCAGCACCGGGAACAGGTATAAAAAGAGTTGTAATAATTTAGGAAACTTTTTCCACTGGCCTTGTAATTGCAGATTTCGGATATAAATGAAATAGGTAATTGCCTGGCCGAGCATGATAGCAAAATCATCCCTCAGATAGCCATAAACAAAGAGAAAAAAGGAGGCGAGCAGACTGAGTTTCCAAAATACGGCAGGGGTTAATACCTTCTTGTTTTTTTCAGAAAGAAACCACTGTATGAACAGCCTTCCGGAAAACAAGAGTTGTGCGGCAAAGCCTATGCTGTATATTTGCCAGCTACTCATCTTTTTTGATCACCTTATAGTTGATATAGCTCCTTCGCATCCAGAGATAGGCAAAGCAGTCCATCAGGGGTCCCGCAAGGCGGTTGAGGATAAAAAATTTGGGGGTACCGGCAATCCTGGGGTAATGGCGAACCGAAATTTGTTTTATTTTCCCGTTTTGCAACAGGATCATAGCAGGTAAAAACCGGTGAAGGCCCTTGAACATGGGGATGCGTTTGGCGTAATCTGCTTTTATAACCTTCAGGGGGCATCCGGTATCGTCCATGCCATCCTGGGTAAAGCTTCTTCTGATTCCATTGGCGATGGTCGATGACATATTTTTCTTAAAAGAATCCTTCCGCTGCATTCTTACCCCGGTTACCAGGTCAAATTCCCCGATATGTTCCAGTAAGAGATTGAAATCTTCAGGATCTGTTTGCAAATCGGAATCTATATAGCCGATCAGCGGGGTTATGGCATGATCAAATCCTGCTTTTATGGCAGCGCTTAAACCTTGATTCTGTTCAAAAGAGATGTGCTGAAATGCGGTATTGCGTTCACAAATCCCTTCTATCATGGCAAGGCTCTGATCCGAAGAACCATCGTTCACAAAAAGCACACAGGTTCTTTTGGTGGCCAGAGGCAGGTATTTTTTCAATTCCTGCTCCACCCGCAAGAGGTTTTCTTCTTCATTGTAAAGCGGTACAATAATGGTAAATTCGTAATCCATAGCGCATTTAGATATTCATGACAAATGTATCAATAAATATAAAATTCAGGGTATAAATCATTATAAGCTGAAAAAACAATAAGATTTAAAGAATGATCGTAATTTGCACCGGCATACAAAGATGAACCCTGATTGAAGTCAGGCTAATTAGAAATAGCAGGTTCATCACAGGAAACCTCCGGGAGGATAAAATTTCTCTCTCCGGAATTTCTTGGTTGGATATGCCATATGCCCGCTAAAACAATAAAACCCCAGGTATGAAAATTTTGGTTACCGGAGCAGCCGGATTTATAGGATCGCATATGGCTGAGCGCCTTAAAGAGGAAGGTCACCAGGTACTGGGGATCGACAATTTTTCTGATTATTACCCGCTTGCCACCAAGAGGCGCAATGCCGAGGTCCTGGCGGAAAAGGGAATTCCGATCCTCAGGATGGACCTTCGGGAGAGCTCCGGGTATGAAAATTTAGCATTGGATTTTGAGCTTATCATACATTTTGCAGCACAGCCGGGGATTTCTTCCTCCAGCACTTTTGAGGATTACCTCACAAATAATATTCTCGCTACTCAAAACCTGCTGCTCTTTGCGAATCTTAATAAGAACCTCCAGCATTTTTTTAATATCGCCACCTCCTCCATTTATGGACTGGAAGCAACCTGTGCCGAAACCCAGGAGCCCAAGCCTGCCTCCTGGTATGGCGTAACAAAATTGGCGGCAGAACAACTGGTTTTGGCCCAGAGCAGGGCAAACCTGCTAAAGGCGAGTTCGCTGAGGTTGTATTCGGTTTATGGCCCTCGGGAACGCCCTGAGAAACTATATACCAAACTGATCGCCTGCGCTTATAAAAACGAGGTTTTTACGCTGTTTAAGGGCAGCGAAAAACACCTTCGCAGCTTTACCTATGTGGGTGATATCGTGGATGGGATCCTTAAGGCAATCCAGAATCGCGAAGCCTTGAACGGGGAGATAATCAATCTGGGGAGCGAAACAGAAAACAGCACCCAACAGGGAATCGCCTATGTCGAGGAACTGCTGGGACTGAAAATTGGGATGGAAATTATTGCAGAAAGGCCCGGGGATCAACTGCGCACCCTGGCAAATATAGATAAGGCCAGGAAACTCCTGGGATACAATCCCGCCACCAGTCTGAAGGAAGGCCTGAAATTACAAATAGAGTGGTATAAAACCGAATTTCTGTAGACCCTGGTGATCCCAGGCTCGTATGGAATAATGCGTACAAGGCAAAAAGGCATCCACCGGTTTCTTGCTCCTTTTTTGGGCCTTTGGTTGCTTGCTTTCCCCCAAAGGGATCCCACAGGCTGGGGGCAGTTTTCATTCCGGACAGAAGCGAATCTTTAATCTCTTAGGGTTCAATTCCCCGCTGCTTGCAGGGTAAGTAATATTTTGTTTTTTTTTAGATACCTCGTATGTTTGCATCCAGGCAGTTCATTCTCCAGCCTGGTTACCTGGCTTTTTCTGAAGGCTTTAATTTTCCCTCGGCAACTGCAGGGAACTTTGTTGAAGCATGCCTGCTTTCCGATTGATTCAATGCCGATCCAAGAGCAGGTCTGGACAAAATTGCAAAATAATTTATGACAATTTTATGGAATGATTTTGGATGAGAACTCTTAAGTTGTTATCTTCAAAATTATATTAAGTTAATCAAAAATTAATAAGATGAAAACATTGTACAAGGTCAAAGCTACAACTACCGGGGGCCGGGAAGGCCAGGTAAAAAGTGAGGATGGCATTATAGATATGAAATTGAGCTCCCCCAAAACATTGGGTGGAAATGGCGAAAATTTCACCAATCCCGAACAACTCTTCGCGGCAGGATACTCAGCCTCTTTTGCAGGTGCTTTAGAGGAAGTTGCCAAAGAACAAAAGTTGGATCTGGGGGAATATAATGTCTCGGCAAACGTGCGGATCGGAAAAAACGAAGAAGGGGATCTCGAGATGTCGGTTATTCTAGATACCTATCTCCCGGGAGTGGATGTAAAAACAGCAGAAGAACTGGTGAATGATGCCCATGAGGCCTGTCCTTATTCCCTGGCCACCATAGATAATATAGATGTCACCCTTAATTTGATGCTGGACGAGGAGTGAGCAGTTTAAAAGATTAGTTAGTTGGACGAAAGAGGCGCACTTTGCGCTTCTTTTGCCGTTATAAGCGGGATCGCTACAAGGGTCTGGTCCCAGCCTAATTTTAGAAACACCAGGTCATTGGCCTTTTCAAAAAAGATGCTGAATTGCTCCAGGACCACCTCGGGCTGGGTTACCGGGACCTCTAAGGTCAGTACATCAAATTCAGGATCCCTGTATGCTTTTTTGTCCATATCGATTCCCCAGGGATACATTTTAGAATTAAAGATCACCTTCCAGGAAGCCTTCATGGGGATGGTCCACAGGGTATAGGTCCCTGCTTTTAAAAAGGAACCATCTGCCAGCAGGTCCTCATTGGAATAAAAGGTAGTCGCTTCATTGGCCCCTGTTCTCCACACTTCTCCATAAGGCACCAGGTTTCCGAAAATAACCCTTTCTTTTTTAAACGGCCGATTGTAAAAAACCTCCAATGTCAGGGAGGCTTCCTCGTAATGACTGATATCTTCAGGGCTATGGGCCTTGGTGGAATACCGGACAATAAATAATACCACCAAGGTCAATAAAACCAAAACCCCGGTTATTCTCAGTGCTGTTTTATATTGTTTTTTCATTAAGATCGGCCTTAAGTAGCTCAAATCTAGTTCTAAAATTGTGCCAAATATAAAAAAAAATGGTCTTGGAAAATTAGTGGAAGGTATGGCCTGTTTTGCGAGCATTGGGCCTGGTTTGCCTGCACATCTAAAAAATCTTGAGCTATAAAAAAAATGAAACCTGCCAGAGCCTCACCCTATTGGGGAATCAGTGGTTTGATGACTTAACCTAATCTCCTGCTCCTTCACAGGTAATGCAGTATTATTATATAGGATCGTATCCTGTTAACATTATGGACGAAGGAGAACCTGATATCCTCCCGTTTAAGAGCTATAGCCTACTTATATATTGGAGCGGAGAAAAGGAAAACGGCATGCTTCCCTTTTTGCGGCCTTAATATATGGTTTGACCCAAAAGCAGGAATTGTATTGATAGGCAGCTTCCCCTGGAAAGGAAGAAATTAAAACTACCGCTCAGAGGCTGGCTTGTTTTTCAGATGGAAAATTGGTTTTCTATTAACTTCTTGTGGGGCTGTTTTTTAGTAAAATATATTATATTTAAAAAAAACTAATTAGATGGACTCTTTTAATTTTTCTGATTTTATAAGTACTCTTACTGAGGGCTTTAGGCCTGTTATTGACACTAAGTATAAATTAAAAGATTACGTAAAAATTGATCTCTCACAGGCCAATAAGGAATTACATGATTTGAAAATTCCTTCTGCTCCGGAATTTAAGAAATATATAGACGATTATATTAGTAAACATAAGGCCAAGGTGGCCTATGGAGGCTATAGTGAAAAACGATTTATTTACCAGCATAGTGTCATTTTTAATAACGAGAAAAACCCTTCTCCAAGGGAGATTCACATTGGTTTGGATATATGGTGTGATGTAGGTACTGCTGTTATAGCCCCTTTGGATGGTACTGTTCACAGTTTCTCGGATAATGAAGGGCTTGGGAATTATGGACCGACAATTATTTTAGAACATATCATTGGCGAAAAAACCTTTTATACCCTCTATGGACATCTAAAGAAAAAATCCCTGGTGAAACTTGGTTTTGGACAAATCGTGGAGGCCGGGGACAAGATTGCGGAAATTGGATCTCCCAAGGTCAACGGGGGCTATGCTCCCCATCTGCATTTCCAGATCATAGACGATCTCCAGGGAAACAACGGGGATTATCCCGGGGTAGTGGCAAAGGAAGACCTTGATCTCCACCTGAAAAACTGTCCCGATCCCAATCTGTTTTTAAAACTTGGGTAACCACCCAGAGGGATCCGGGCAAAATCCCATTTATTAAGATCGGGCTTTAAATTTTTAATATAAGGTTTGGCTTTTATCCTCCGGAGCCCAAAGGGAGAGATGGACAGCCTCTGTTTGCATCCCCGGGGTTGCAGTGAAATTTAATTTTCGCAGTCGCCATTAAGCCTTAAACGAGGGTTTATAAATGGCACCAAGGCAGGAATATTTTACCGTTGTATCTCTAAAATTCCTATTTCTTGATTCTCAGTTCCGGATTGGTCCTGATGATCAGTGCCGCCAAGCCCGCGGTACCAACGCCCATTACCAGAGCGCTAAAGATTGCCTGAATTATATATGATTTTAAGTTAAAGTAGGCCTGGGCCTGTTCCAGGTCCATCGCCTTATTATTGACGCTAAGCTCGATCATATTGTCAAAATATTCCGGAGAGATATAGGTGGCGACAATATATTGGGAAAGGGGGGAAATGATTGTGATTATAATGGTGAGTAGGATTCCGGTAATAAAACCCTGGCGCCAGGTGATGATCCCGTTAAAATAATGCTTGCGTTTATCCCGCAGGGCAAGTATATAAATTCCAAGGGCAATAAACCCGAAGATATTCGTATAAAGTCCGTGCTTTTCTATATGATCCCCGTGCCAACCCACCAATTTTTCAAAAACCATCCACAGGAGATATACAATTACAAAAATAATACTCCATTTGATTTCAATTGAAAAATTTTTCATATTCAATGCAGGTTGGTTAGAATCTTAAAATTATTAAAAATTGATCAACTTTTAAGATATTTATTTAATTGTATTCAAAATATTATTTCACATAAAAAATAAGTTGGATTCAAGGTTTTTTAAAACCTCACAGATCCTAAAGAAAACTCTCAGCTACTGGGAGGCACCTCGCAGCTCCGAAAAGCTTCACTGGCCAAAAAAATCTTAACACATCCCAAAGATCTATGAGGTTAATGGCTTCAATATTCAAAAGCGACAATTTACATTCTACTTCCAACTTCCAGTTTCAAACTCTATCTTGACTAAAAGCCATAAACAAAGATTTAATTTGCACTCAGTCACCAGGCCTCTTTTTACCATCAAGACCAGTTAATATTCTATGGGCTGGGTTTCCCCGCTGATCATATTTTTAATTGACACCCGAAGGTTCCGGTTAATTTTGGGTGGTTCCCAAGGGATGGTTTCCGCCATTGCTGCCAGGTTGATTCCCAAGAGGGTATATTTTAGGGTTGAAGATCACTTTTCCGGAATTATCCATAAGGTATAAGGTCCTTCCTTTAACTCCGAACTATCCACAAAAATATTTTTATCGGTCGAAAATGCTGGTGGCTTTTCCCCCGGTCCTCCATACTTTTCCATAAGGAAACTATTTCTCCAAAGATCCCTCGATCTTTT